>JAPSGG010000292.1 GCA_031177845.1 Chromatiales bacterium | reverse complement strand
AGCAGACCTTTCAACCGAGCAATCTGCGGCGTAAACGCACGCACGGCTTCCGTGCTCGCATGCGCACCAAGGGCGGTCGCAGGGTGCTCAACCGCCGCCGCGCTCGGGGCAGGGCCAGGCTGTGCCCCTGAGTAGTTGATCGACAGGTTATCGGCCGGCGCCGCGGCGTTGCGGCGTTTCCAGCGCTGCGTCCGCCTCAACGATGCCGCGCAATTTCGGCAGGTTTCCGCACACGGACTCCGCTTCACCAATCAAGCCTTCACTGTGCTGGCGCACGCCAACCAGCGCGGCCATGCGAGGCTCGGTCTGGCGATATCCAAGAAGTGCGCGCGCCGGGCTACGACAAGAAATCGCATCAAGCGCCTCGTACGGGAGAGTTTTCGCGCGGCTCAGCATGGATTGCCCGCCGTGGACATGGTGGTCATCTGCCGAGCACCGGGCGGCGGGATGACTAACCAGGAATTGGCCGCGGCGCTGGAGGGCTGCTGGCGGCGGTTGAGAGAACGATGCAAAGACTGCTGATCGCGTGCCTTCGGCTCTACCGTGCGGCGCTAAGCCCCTACCTGGGGCAGCACTGCCGTTTCACGCCCAGTTGCTCGCGTTATGCCATCGAGGCCCTGCAAGCACACGGCGCATTGCGAGGCGGCGCTATGAGCCTGCGCCGGCTGCTTAGGTGCCATCCGTGGTGCGCCGGCGGATTCGACCCGGTGCCCGAGCGGGCAGTTGACGAGCGGGAAAACAGCGCGCATGGATAGCCAGCGCCTACTGCTTTATGGCTCACTGATCCTGGTGCTGTATTTGATATGGCTGGCCTGGGAACAGAACTACGGACCGCAGCCAACGCCGGACGTCCAGGGCGAGAGCCGGGACTTGCCTGCAGCTGATGATACGCCGGCGCTTGGCGAGGATGTACCCGAAGCGCCCGCGGTGCCCGAGACAACTGACCAACGTTCAAGCGCGCAAGCGGATGCGGCCAGCAAGCGCATCCACATCGTGACCGACGTGCTGGACGTTGAGATCGATACGCGTGGCGGCGATATCCGGCGCGTCGCGCTACCCACCTATCCGGCGGATGCCGATGCACCCGATGAACCGTTCGTCTTACTGCACGATAGCGAAGCCCTGGGGCTCTACGTCGCCCAGTCAGGCCTGATACACGATCGCACGACGGATACCGATGTCGATCCCGACGAGCTTGCGCCTAGTCATCACGCGGTCTACGAGGCCGAGCAGCAGGTCTATCGATTGCAACTGGGAGAAGATGAATTACGGGTCCCGCTAATCTGGCGAAGCTCAACCGGAGTGATTGTTAAGAAGGTATTCACCTTCCGTCGGGGCGATTTCCTGGTGGACATGGAGCACACGGTCATAAACCGCAGCGACCGCTCCTGGAGCGGCCGCCAATACCGGCAATTGCGCCATGGACCGGTACGGGCGGGGGAGACTTCGCGCCTGCTTTATACCTATACCGGCGCTGCCTATTACGATGGGACCTACGAAAAGATCCCATTCGAGGATATGGAGGATGACGCGCTCAGCCGTGAGATCACCGGCGGCTGGGTGGCCATGCTGGAGCACTACTTCTTCTCGGCTTGGCTGCCGCGGCTCGATGAACAGAATTTCTATTACACCAATATCGTGAGCGAAGGTGCCGAGCCGGAATACATCATCGGTATGCGCTCGATGGGCATGGCGGTCGCTACGCAGGACAGCGGCACTTTTCGCACCCGGATCTATCTTGGGCCCAAGCTGCAGGAGCGTCTAGCGGAGATCGCTCCCGGACTGGAGCTGGTCGTCGATTACGGGATCTTCACTGTGCTGGCGAAGCCGCTGTTCTGGTTGCTGGACTTCATCCACGGGATTGTCGGCAACTGGGGTTGGGCCATCGTCATCCTGACTGTATTGATCAAGCTGGTCTTCTACAAGCTGTCGGAGACCAGCTACCGATCCATGGCCAAGATGCGTACGGTGCAACCGCGCATGGTGGCGCTGAGGGAACGCTTTGCTGGCGATAAACAGAAGATGAATCAGGCGCTGATGGAGCTGTATAAAAACGAGAAGATAAATCCATTGGGAGGCTGTCTGCCCATCTTGGTCCAAATCCCCGTATTCATTGCACTCTACTGGATGTTGCTCGAAAGCGTGGAGTTGCGGCAGGCTGACTTCATCCTGTGGATCGATGACCTTTCGAATATAGATCCTTACTACGTACTGCCCCTCCTGATGGGGATTACCATGTTCGTTCAGCAGAAGCTCAATCCAGCGCCGCTCGACCCCATCCAGGCCAAGGTGATGATGGCGCTGCCATTCGTCTTCACCATATTTTTCGCTTTCTTCCCTGCCGGGCTAGTGCTTTATTGGTTGGTTAACAATCTCTTGTCCATCGCCCAGCAATGGGTCATTACCCAGCGGATCGAGCACGGCGCCAAAGCTTAAAATCCTTTAACCGCGGCCCCAGCGGTTCATGGTTGAGCCTGGCGTGCTGATCCCCATTCTCAAACCCCGACCTCCAAGCGCCGACACCATCGCGGCGATCGCTACACCGTGCGGCCGCGGCGGGATCGGCATCGTACGCCTCTCGGGCAACAAAGCAGCAGAGATCGCCAAGGCCCTGTTGGGCAGACTACCCGAGCCACGCCGGGCGACCTATGGCCCGTTTCATGACGCTGGCAATCGCCCGATCGATGACGGCGTTGCGCTGTTCTTCCCCGCACCGCATTCGTTTACCGGCGAAGATGTGCTGGAGCTTCACGGCCACGGCGGCCCGGTAATCATGGATATGCTGCTCAAGAGTGTCCTGGCCTTGGGCGCTCGACTAGCGCGGCCTGGCGAGTTCAGCGAGCGCGCGTTTCTCAACGATAAGCTGGATCTAGCCCAAGCCGAGGCGATCGCCGATCTGATCGACAGCCAAACCGAACAGGCCGCGCGCAGCGCGCTGCGTTCGCTGCATGGCGCGTTCTCATCTGAGATTCACGGGTTGGTTGAAGACCTGATTGAGATGCGCAGCTTCGTGGAAGCGGCGCTCGATTTTCCCGATGAGGAGATCGATTGGCTGGCCGACGACACGGTATTGACGCGCTTGCAATCGCTTCAATGTCGGCTAAACGCCGTCCGCGAGCAGGCTCGTCAAGGCGCACTATTGCGAGAGGGTATGACCCTGGTCATCGCGGGGCGTCCTAATGCGGGCAAGTCCAGTCTGCTGAATCGACTGGCGGCCTCGGAGGTGGCCATTGTGACTGAGATTCCCGGCACCACCCGCGACATACTGCGCCAGGATATTCAGATCGACGGTATGCCGCTTAGGGTCATCGATACTGCTGGCCTGCGCGATAGCGCCGATCCAGTCGAGCGCGAGGGCGTGCGCCGTGCCTGGGCCGAGATCAAGAATGCTGATCTGATCCTGCTGGTGGTGGACGAGGCATGCGGCATGGGCAGGGGGGT
>JAPSGG010000291.1 GCA_031177845.1 Chromatiales bacterium | reverse complement strand
ATCATGAAGACGCTACAGGAGCGCGATTGGATAAAGGTGGTGGAGCACCGCGACGTGCCGGGTAGACCGGCCATGTACGGCAGCACGCGTCAATTCCTGGACTACTTCAACCTGAAATCGCTGGATGACCTGCCCGCTCTGGCCGACTTGGTCTGCCTGGAGCAGGCGCAACCGCAGCTTGATCTGGACAATTCCGAAAGGATGTTGCGTTCTCAGACTCCCGATGCCGGAGACATGCGCGTGGGCGTGGTCGAGGATGATGGCCCTGACACCGGCGAGACCACGTTGGAAACGCGGGAACAGGTCAAATAGCGAATCGGGAGGTTACTGCAAACATCGCTTAAACCTCGGTCCTCCGGTCACTTCCGGAGCCGTTGACGGCTTTCTTACCGCTAATAGAATTCCGCAAGTCCATGCCTTTCTCCTTGAACTTGCGCAGCAGCCGGCGCGCCCAGGCGAACTCGATCGCCAGGATACCGAGACCTACGGGTATCACGACCAGCCCCGGGCCGGGGACTACCAGCATTACGATGCCGATCAGCACCACGGTGCCGCCGATCACTAATACCACCAGGCGTTTGACGTGCCGGAGCCCATTGGCGAGCAAGCCTTCGGCTTGAGTGTTTTGACCCTGGCGTGCGGGCCCGCTTTCGGCCATGGGCTGCCTGCCAGGATCGCGATTTTCATACATGATGGAATTCCGTGTAGCTTTCCGAGTCTCGGCCGGATTGGCCGTCTTGTTCGACGGCCGGGTATTAAAACAGGTTCCGCCTGTTTGATACAGTAGACGATGAAGCCTGCCCTCGACTAAGCCAATCCTCCGCTAGCAAGGCGATGCATGAAGGAACGCTTACAGAAGATCCTCGCTCGCGCGGGGATGGGTTCCAGACGCGAGATCGAAGGATGGATCGAGGCGGGCCAGGTCACCGTGAACGGCCGTGTCGTAAGCCTGGGCGAGCAGGCCAGCGAGACTGACCGCATCCGTATACGGGGTCGGCCGGTGCGCCTGACGCTGAACCAGCGCCCGCGCGTGCTGGCCTACCATAAGCCGCACGGTGAGGTTACCACGCGTAAGGACCCACAAGGCCGTCCGACCGTCTTCGCACGGCTGCCCAAACTCCGCGCGGGACGGTGGATTGCGGTCGGCCGGCTGGACGTAAACACCTCCGGTCTCTTGCTGTTCACCAACGATGGAGTGCTAGCAAACAGGCTCATGCATCCGTCGCGAGAGGTGGAACGCGAATACGCCGCGCGCGTGCGAGGCGCGGTAAGCGCGGAGATGTTGGCGCGGCTGCAAGCGGGGATCATGCTGGAGGACGGCGTGGCACGCTTCGAAACGGTCTTTGAGGCGGGTGGCAGCGGGGCCAATCGCTGGTACCGCGTCGTGCTACGTGAGGGCCGCAAGCACGAGGTTAGGCGACTGTGGGAAGCCGAGGGGATGACGGTCAGCCGGCTCATTCGGCTGCGCTACGGGCCGGTCGCACTGGATCAGTCCTTGCGGCCGGGACGCTGGCACGAACTGCAGGCCGATAAGTTGCGGGCCCTCTACGCGGCGGCGGGGCTCGATCTTCAACGGATGGCCTGCGCTGCGCGGGGAGATCACATGGGCAGGCGCACCCCCCGCCGCAGTTCGCGATGACACGCGCTCAGGCGCTAGCCGTATACAACTCGCTGCTCGACAAGTATGGATTGCAGTACTGGTGGCCCGGCGAGACGCGCTTCGAGGTGATGGTGGGCGCGGTGCTTACCCAGAACACGGCCTGGATCAACGTTGAGCGCGCGATCGCACGCCTCAAGCAGGCGGATTGTCTATCGCCCGAGGCCATTCTTGCACGCCAGCCTGCCCGGCTTGCGGAGCTCATCCGCTCGGCGGGATACTTCAACGTCAAGGCCCGGCGGCTACAGCAGTTTTGCGCCTGGTATCAAGCGGCGGGCGAGTACCGGCGTTTTCGCTACTGGTCCACGGCGAGGCTGCGTGCTGCGTTGCTGATGGTGAACGGCGTGGGCCCAGAAACGGCCGATGACATCCTGCTGTATGCCTTTGACCGACCGGTGTTCGTCATCGACGCTTATACGCGGCGGGTATTCGGGCGTTTAGGGATGATTGCCGGCGACGAGCCGTACGAGGTCATTCGCGCTCAGTTCGAGCAGGCATTGGGTGCGGATGTGGCGTTATTCAAGGAGTACCACGCCCTGATTGTCGTCCACGGGAAGGACGTGTGTCGATCCAAACCGCGTTGCGGTCAGTGCTCACTGGCATCGCGCTGTCCGACCGCGCAGGGGAACGACCCTTGTGACATGCACGTTGAGGGCCGAGCGCATAGCGCGTAGAAAGTGCCCTGCGCGACAAGATTGCGGTTAGCCAGCTATCCATGCCATGCGCCACATCGACATGGTACTGCACGCGTGCCTTCTCAATTGTGGGCGCGGCAGTACTTTGGTATGGTACCCGCGATGTGAAGGTGCCTCCAGCGTTGTGCCGACTGAAGCCATGACTCGATATGTGTTTATTACCGGCGGCGTGGTGTCGTCCCTGGGCAAGGGGATCGCATCGGCCTCACTGGGTGCGATCCTGGAGGCCCGGGATCTGAAGGTGACCATGATCAAGCTGGACCCCTATATCAACGTGGATCCAGGCACCATGAGCCCCTTCCAACACGGCGAGGTCTACGTCACGGCCGACGGTGCGGAAACCGATCTGGACCTCGGTCATTACGAACGTTTCGTGCGCTTTCAGACCACCCGGCGCAATAACTACACTACGGGCCAGATCTACGAGAATGTCATCCGCAGGGAGCGCCGGGGCGATTATCTGGGCGGAACGGTGCAGGTGATCCCGCACATCACTGACGAGATAAAGTCCTGCATCATGCGCGGCGCGGATGATGCGGATATCGCGCTCGTTGAGATCGGCGGCACGGTTGGTGACATCGAATCCTTGCCGTTCATGGAGGCGATCCGTCAGATGGGTATCGAGCTGGGTCGCGAGCGCGCCGTTTTTATACATCTCACGCTGGTACCCTTTATCAGCGTCACCGGCGAGATCAAGACCAAGCCGACCCAGCACTCGGTCAAGGAACTGCGCTCGATCGGTATACAGCCGGATATCCTCTTGTGCCGCGCCGACCGCCCGCTGCCGGAAAACGAGCGCCGTAAGATCGCGCTGTTCACCAACGTCGAGGAGAAGGCCGTCATTACCGCGGTGGATGTAGACAACATCTATAAGATCCCGTTGTGGCTGCACTCGCAGAAGCTTGATGACATCGTGCTGCGAAAGTTCGGACTGGATGCGCCGCCCGCCGATCTCAGCGAATGGAGGCACGTCGTGCACGCCATGGAGTTTCCGGAGGCGGAAGTAACGATAGGTTTGGTCGGTAAGTACGTGAATCTTACGGACTCGTACAAATCCCTCAATGAAGCCCTGAGGCATGCGGGCATTCACACCCGCAC
>JAPSGG010000290.1 GCA_031177845.1 Chromatiales bacterium | reverse complement strand
GTATAGACGGAACTGTCATCGGAAGGTCGCAAGAAGACCGCTCCGGCCCATCCTGAGCTCAGTTTCTGAAGGCTAGGATTTGCCGAACCACCGCGTAAATGCGCTCATCGTTTCCGGTGGATTTAGTCATGAACGCAGGTCCGACACGTGCTTGTATATGAATGGGCTCCCGCTCAGGGTAACTCACGCCCCCGTTTCATCCGGCCCGAGGTGGTTCAGCAGTCGATCATCGGTATAGCAGCACCGCCGCGCGTTCATCTCGCCACGCGACTTCGTCTGGAGCAGCCAATGCGTCGAGATCGGCGGGGGTGGCGGCGGGATCATCCACCCATTGGCGCAGCAGCTCGCTCCCATTAATGAGATCAATGGCTAGTCGATCGTGTTCGTACTCGTAAGCGAAGTCGCGCCAGAGTTCGTAGTCTGGTCGTAGCGCCCTTAGGGCCTTGAATGCGAGCGCTACCAAGCGCCACGGCTGGAAGGATTCATGATCGTAGGAGGTATCCTCGACATAAACTTGTATTCCGGCGCATAGGGTGCCCGCGTGCTTGTGAAACGTCGGCTCGAACCAGCAATCCCGCAGCCGACAACCGTTCATCCACTGAGACGCGAGTGATTCCATTTTGGCCAGCAGAGCGCGGGGTTCAAGATCCGGAGCTCCGAAGAGTTCCAACGGTCTTGTCGTGCCGCGCCCCTCCGAGAGGACAGTGCCTTCCAGCATGACCATGCCAGGATAGCAGCGCGCCATCCAGAGATTGGGCGCGTTGGGACTCGGATTCACCCATGCGCGCTCGCCCAGCGGCCAGCCGAATCCGGGTGCAGCCGATGGGTTCCAGCCCTCCATAGTCACCACCTCGCACTCCGTTTCCAGACGCAGCGTGCGAATGAACCATTGTGCGAGTTCGCCCAACGTCAGGCCATGGCGCATCGGCAGAGGGCCCGCGCCTACGAAGCTCTCCCAACCCAGGCGAAGCCGCAATCCCTCGATGGGACGACCGACCGGATTGGGCCGGTCAAGGATCCATACGGCCTTGCCATGCTCTGCGGCCGCCTCCAGTACATAACGCAGCGTCGTGATAAACGTGTAAATGCGGCACCCTAAGTCCTGCAGATCGATTAGCAAGACATCGAAGCTGTCCATCATCGCCGGCGTAGGCCGTCGCACGTCACCGTAGAGGCTGAAGACTGGAATTCCGTGCGCTCGGTCATGAAAATCTGGCGACTCGATCATATTGTCTTGCTTGTCGCCGCGAAGTCCGTGTTGGGGCCCGAATGCGGCCACCAGCCTGACGTCGTCACAGGCCGCCAGCGCATCCAGTGAATGAACGAGCGTACGGGTCACTGAGGCCGGATGGGCGAGCAAGGCGACACGCCGGCCCACCAGCGGTCTCCGCAATGCAGGCTCTTCCACCAAACGGTCGATGCCGAACCTCATCATGGCTGCGTAGAAGCTAACTACATGCTTGGAGGTGAGCTCGCCTTTTGCCTTTCGCTGGGGGAGGCGCTTGTCAGTCTCCTTCGCAATGGGAACCTTGCGTAGCGGGGAGGGATTTCAGCGGGTGAGATACAGCAAGGCAGTCTCATGCCTTTGCCTGTTCTGAGCTGCCACTGTCCTCCGCAGGCTCAAGCACCAGCGCGAAGGCATCGGGATGATGGAAATCTGGCTGGCCGGATGGATGCTTAAGCGCCCAATAGGAAAGTCCGCCGTGCGCATCCTCGATCACGGCCGAAAGCGCCAGCCGCAGCCGCGCATTGGGTTCAATCAGCGCCAGACGATTCAGGTGAAGGAGCGCCCTGAGTTCCAGCTCACCGCCTGCGCGGCGCACATTAATGCCCGGACACAACTCCTCCTGCTCGAGCGGTACACCCTTGCGATAGTCACGGAAAGCGTAGGCCGCCCACTCACCCGAAGGCGCGAAGTTAAACTCGTAATAAGCCGGCCCGTTTGCGACGACGACGAATGCCTCGAAGCAGGTGTGCTCCCACAGTCGGTCTGTTCGACTCGGCGCGCGAGGCGCTGAAGTGCGCATACGAGCAAGCTCTCCCTCAAGAGTAAAGGTCAACGCGATGGCGCCGCCTCGCGCCCAGTCCAGCCGAACCTGTATGCCCTGAACAACGGGAGTCGGTGTTGCCGGATGGCACGCGAGCACGACAGCGAGCGGGAAAGAACTAGTCATTGAATCAAGAAGGATGAAGACAAGTGTAGATGGATGCAAGATGTTGCCGGATGAGGCCGGATTGGCACGCCACACGCCGCGTACCTCATAGGCTGACGGTCAGAATGACTCTCCCCCTTCGTATCGCTTATTCAATTTGCACATCGTCGAATACTCCCAGGTCAAGATTGAGCTTTAACTGCGCGATAAGGGCCTCGATGCTTTTTCGTGAGTAATCGCCATCAGCGACGAGAGATATGGTGCAGTTTTTGCCAACGGGAAACTTGGCGATCTCGCGCCCCAACGTAGGAGGGGATGGTACAAGTCTACCAACCCGTTTGCTTGCGGGTGCCGAGTCAGCATCGGGTTCATTGCCGCTGTCCCTGCTTTCATGCGGTGGCTCCATGGCGCTTAGATCTCTAACGTTCGCATAATCAATCGAAGACTTGTATTCCTTGATAAAGTCATCGACGAAGTTCTCGTTAAATTTTTCTTCAAAGATCAGGTGGTGTCGAATATTGCCATGCGAGGGCATTTCGGCACCCCACAGATCCCACAGCTTCTTATGGATTTTCGGTTTTAGGGCCGCAGCAGCAATGGCCTTAGTCCGCTCAGGCGAATTTTCCCGATCATCCAAGATGATTTGCAGCGCTAGGTCACTCAGCTTAATCCGCTGCGAGTCGCCCGAGCCGACGACTTCAACAAGACCAAAGCTTTTAAGCGCCGCAAGCGCCTTAAGGCCGCTTCCGCTTTTATGGCTATAACCCCAGTGCTGGAGTGTGACCGGCAGCGCAGCCGAGTTGCGGCCTTCCGCGCGGTAGAAGTCATACGCTTTTTCGAGGGCGCCCTTAAGATTGAGCGCCGGGTAAGCGGGGCTGCGAATGCGCCGTAACCCCTCGTTACTAACACCAGCCATAAGCTTCTCCCAAATAGCGGCGCACCCACCGTAGTATGTTTAGCTCTCGCTTGCAAGCTATATCTTAGCTCCACTATTGAACGGTGGCCGGAGCGCAGCTGCCCCGCCGTAGATAACGGACTGCTTTCACCGCCGCGTCAGCTGCAGACCATCTAGCTGGCTGCGCCGCTAGCCTGTGGCTGAGCACGCTTCCGAGGGCCAAACGCGGCTAAGGTTTCGCCGGCGTGGCGGTGGTGCGCTAAAATGTATAATCGCGGTTAGCAGTTTTAGCCTGGAAACTAACTGCCAATGTGCTTTGCGTGTGCATAAGTGTCAAAATGGCCGGTGGAACAGAAGCTTATGTGCCGCCCAGCGGGCTGTGGATAACTTGTGCTCATAGAGTTTCT
>JAPSGG010000289.1 GCA_031177845.1 Chromatiales bacterium | reverse complement strand
GCCGGCCCCTCCTTGATCGCATGCATAAACACGATGCCGTCGGCATGCTCGATGGCTTCGCAATGCACGTTGACAATCTTCTCGCTCAGCTCCGCCAGCGCGGTCAGCTCGAAGTAATGCGTCGCAAATAGGGTAAACGCCCTGTTGTTTTCCGCCAGTTGCATGGCGCAAGCCCAGGCCAGCGACAGGCCATCGAAGGTGCTCGTGCCGCGGCCGATCTCATCCATCAGCACCAGGCTGCAGGGCGTCGCATTGTTCAGGATATTGGCGGCCTCGCTCATCTCGACCATGAAGGTCGAGCGGCCGCCGGAGAGATCGTCCGAGGCGCCGATGCGCGTGAAGATGCGATCGATTGGTCCGATCGCCGCGCGCCGTGCCGGCACATAGCTGCCAATGTGGGCCAGCAGCACGATCAGGGCGACCTGACGCATGTAGGTCGACTTACCACCCATGTTAGGGCCTGTGATGATCAGCATGCGACGGCCATCATCAAGCACGATGTCGTTCGGTACAAAAGGATTATCCAGCACACGCTCCACCACCGGATGCCGCCCGGCCTCAATCACGATTCCCGGCGTCTCGGTCAATTCCGGGCGGCAATAGTCCAGCTGCTCGGCGCGTTCGGCCAGCGTGCACAGCACATCCAGCTCGGCCAGTGCACGGGCGCACTCTTGCAGCCTCGGCACCAAGGCGGCCAGCGCATCGATGAGCGCCTCATACAGCACCTTTTCGCGGGCCAATGCCCGCTCCTGTGCACTCAGTATCTTGTCTTCGAACGCCTTGAGCTCCGGAGTGATGTAGCGCTCGGCGCTTTTAAGCGTCTGGCGTCGGATGTAGTCGGCTGGCGCCCTGCCCGCCTGCGCGCGCCCTAGCTCAATGTAATACCCGTGCACGCGGTTGTAGGCGACCTTGAGATTTTGAATGCCCGTGCGGTTGCGTTCACGGGTCTCAAGGTCGATCAAGAAACGGCCGGCATTGGCGCTCAAGTCTCGCAATTCGTCCAACTCGGCGTCGAAACCCACCGCAATCACGCCTCCGTCACGAATCCATACGGGCGGACTCTCAACGATCGCCCGTGCGAGATGCGAGTGCACATCTGGATGTTCGCCGATGGCCTCGCGCAAGGACTGCAGGCGCGGCGCCTCCAGCGCTTTGAGTTGCGACTGAACGGCGGATAGAAGCCCCAAGGTATCGCGCAGGCCCGCTAGATCGCGTGGACGCGCCGACTTGAGCGCCACCCGTGCCAGAATGCGTTCGATATCGCGCACCCCATTCAGGGTCCCGCGTAGATCTCCATACGCGCGCGTCTCCAAGAGATTCTCCAGCGCATCGTGGCGCTCCATCAGCGTCTTGCGCTCGCGCAACGGTTGATTGATCCAGCGCCGTAGGCAGCGGCTGCCCATGCTGGTCACCGTTTGGTCCAGCACGTGCAGAAGCGTGTGTTCGACGCCGTCGGACAAGGTGCGCTCCAGCTCCAGGTTGCGGCGGCTGACGGCGTCCAGCACGATGCCGCGGTCGCGTTGCTCGGTATGCAGCGAACTGATATGCGGCAACGCGCTGCGCTGCGTGTCATGCACGTAGTGCAGCAGCGCGCCGGCCGCGGCGACGGCGGCGGGCAAAGCCTCGCAACCGAAGCCGGTCAGATCCGCAGCGCCGAACTGGCGGCACAGCCGCTGCCTGCCGCTGTCCGCATCGAAATGCCAAGGCGGAAGCTGGCGCATCCCTCGAAGCTCGCCCCCCGGCAGCCTAGCTTGTTCGGCGATGAGGAGTTCCGCCGGTTGCAGACGCTCCAGTTCGGCAAGCAACGCGTCGTCGGTATCGACTTCGGTGACAACGAGGCGTCCGGCACCGAGGTCTAGCCACGCCAGCCCATAGCCGCGGCCGCCCTGATGCGCGGCCATCACTAGGTTGTCGCGGCGCTCATCCAAGAGTCCCTCGTCGATGACCGTGCCTGGGGTGACGATGCGCACGACCTTGCGCTCGACCGGACCTTTAGCTGCGCTGGGATCGCCCAATTGCTCGCAGATCGCTACCGATTCGCCGAGTTTGATCAGGCGCGAAAGATAGGTATCCACCGCGTTCACCGGCACGCCGGCCATGGGGATGGGCTCTCCAGCGGACTGTCCACGCGCGGTCAAAGCCAAGTCCAGTAGTTGCGCCGCGCGACGGGCGTCGTCGTAAAACAGTTCGTAGAAATCGCCCATGCGGTAGAATAGCAAAATGTCGGGATGCTCAGCCTTGATGCGCAGATACTGCTGCATCATAGGCGTGTGGCGGGAAGACTCCGTGACGGGCGCATCCATGGCGGTCATTCTAAGGCGGGTTGCTTGTGACTGGAAACGAGATATCCCTGCAGGAGCGATCTCGGCCTTCACTGATATCGGCTGAAGTCGACTGAAAATCCGCTGTTCGGCTGCACACCATGCAGCCTCGCCGACCTTCTACCAAAGGGCCGACCGACGCACAGCGGCAGGGGGCGGGGGATTTCTTACCAGAGCATACCCACAAATCCGGCTCAAGTTTGCGGCGCTCATATTTCGCCAATCCTTTCTTCATCTGGAGCCATGTCCCGGACCCATCGGGGGACGGGGGAACATTAAAGGCCACTTTCCGCGCGCTGGCCTCCCGCTGGCGCACATGTTGCAAAAAAGCTCCACGGTTTATCTCTGGCCCCGATCCTGGGACGACAGTCATGACAAAAAGTACAAGCTGGTGGCGCAACGGGGTGATTTATCAGATCTATCCCCGCTCCTGGGTGGACTCTGATGGTGATGGCATCGGCGACATACCGGGCATTATCTCGCGCATGGACTACCTATCGTGGCTGGGAGTGGACGCGATCTGGCTGAACCCGATAACGCCCTCTCCAAACGCCGACTGGGGCTACGATGTCAGCGACTACTGCGCCGTTCACCCGCAGTTAGGTACCATGGAGGACGTCGAGCGCCTGATCGAGGACGCGGAAAACCGCGGCATCAAGGTCATCCTCGATCTGGTCCCCAATCACACATCCGACCAGCATCCTTGGTTCAAGGACTCGCGGTCTTCGCGCACGTCCCGCCATCGGGACTGGTACATCTGGCACGACCCGCCCTCCGGCGGCGGGCCGCCGAACAATTGGGTTCGCGCCCTAGGGCAAGGCCCCGCCTGGACGTTCGATGAGGCGACGGGTCAGTACTACCTGCATAACTTCCTGCCGCGACAGCCGGATCTAAACTGGTGGAACGAAGAGGTGCGGGGCGCCTTCGATGACATCCTGCGTTTCTGGTTTGACCGCGGCGTAGAGGGTTTTCGGATCGACGTGGTGCACGCGCTGATCCACGATCCGCAGTTGCGTGCAAATCCGCCAGCTACACCGGAGGATCATCCGCAGGTCACGCGTATAGGACAAAGGCAGATCTACAACATGTATCGCCCTGAGGTGCGCGAGATCATCAAGCGCTGGCGCCGCCTCTGCGATC
>JAPSGG010000288.1 GCA_031177845.1 Chromatiales bacterium | reverse complement strand
GCAGCCAGCGGTGCCCGAATTACCGCTACATTGACGCTGATAGCCTTCGGAGTAGACAGGTAAGAAGACAACCGATGATCCTGGTCCTTACTGCACGGCGTTGAGCATGTAGTCGACGGCGGCCTTAACCTGCTTGCTCGTGAGGCTGGGGTTACCGCCCTTGGGGGGCATGGCGCCCATGCCGCTGATCGCGGACTCATAAAGTTGGCCCTCGCCTTGCGCAAGACGCGGCTTCCACGCCGCTTTATCGCCTAACTTCGGGGCGTTGGCGATCCCAGCGATATGGCAGGCAGAACATGTGCTCTCGAAAATCTTCTTCCCCATCGCCAGTGTCTCACCGCCGGCGGGCGCAGCCTGCGCCTGATCCTGCCGACCAGCTTCACCGCCCGCAGTCTGCGATCGATCGCGTGCCGGTTGCTGGTTCGCGGCCCCTTCAGCAGGCGCGGCGGATTGCGAAGCCTGGCCGGCTTTGCCCCTTTTTGTCTGCGTGCGCTCGCCTTTAGCAGGAGCCTGCGCGGGTTGCTGTTCTGCCGCCGCACCACTGCCGGACACCTGAGCTACGATGTAGTCAACGGCCGCCTTAACCTGCGCATCGCTGAGACTGGGGTCACCGCCCTTGGGCGGCATGGCGCCGAAGCCAGTGATGGCATGCTTGTAAAGCGTCTGTTTGCCCTGTTTGATCCGTGGCTTCCATGCAGCGTTATCGGTCAGCATCGGCGCACCCGCCGCGCCGGAATCGTGGCAGGCAGCGCATGCGCTTTGGTAGGTCGATTCGCCGCTTGCCGATGCGCCCGCGCCAGTGGGCGGTTTGCCGCCTGCCGCCTTTTTGCCCGCCGCCTTTTGCACCGGAGCCGCAGCTTGCGGCGCTTTTCCTGTAGCTATCTCGCCGACTGGCTTCAAACGTTCTTCCTCATACTGCCGGATGAAGGCGCTTTCCTCTTTCGCCGGCGTATTGGCGTACATCAGAAACCGTGCAAGAAAGAATATGACCACGGTAAACGCCACGAGGGCGCCTAGCACGATCATAAACTGCTTCATGAATTGTTTGTCTTCGTAGTTCACGCGCGGCCTCCGGTATAAGCCAAGCCATGGACTGTAGATGGGGCGAGCCGATGTTCTCAGTCACAGAACATCCGACGTTGCAATTTCAAGAGAATGAGCGGACAGGGGCGCGATTATAGGGCAAGCGATATAACCGCACCACCTTGAGGCCATTGTTGCGATAGACGTCGAGCAGCGTGGAGGATATGCTAACCATTCATCGCGCGACGACGTGAGACTAGAGATGCACCCGCAGCTCAGTCGGGTGAGCCGCGACCGAATGTCCGGTGAACATTCGAGAGCAGCGGCGAACGACCAAACATGGACGTTTGGACTGGGGCCTAGAAGCTCGCTGTTGCCTCGCCAGGGACGGCTACAACCGTGTTAGGTTACATGCGCCCGTAGCTCAGCTGGATAGAGCGTTGGCCTCCGGAGCCAAAGGTCACAGGTTCGAATCCTGTCGGGCGCGCCATCGTTCTTCCTTAAGCCATACACGTCATCCGTGACGGGCCACCAGTAACAGTTGACAGCCCGGCCTCGCCCTCCTTGGCGTTCGCCGTGGCGCGCATTCACTGGATGCTCGCCCGATACCGGCTCACCCTGTGGGGCACCCCAATTCGTAGAGAGCTTGCGCGGCGAGGCGATTCGGCGAGATTAGCGCTACTGGGCCTGCGCAGTTTCAACCGTGGTGACCAGCTCGCTGGGTATCAAACAGCGGCCGGTATCGTTGCAAGCCTGTAGGTTCACCTTGACCTTGAGCGTTTCAGGTTCATAGGGCTTGGCGGCGCCCGGCAACTTTGCCGATAACGCGATGCTACCGTTGTAAACCGCGATAGGCTTGTCGAAACCTGCTTCGAGCAGGGTTCCGGCTGGATAATCCACCGCGATTCTTACCGGCTCAGCCTCGTGCTCTACTTCCAGCGTCGTAGGAATAAGAAATTCCATCGAGGCAGGATTGGCATTGACGTGCCACCCGTCTTCGATATCAAGCGCAACGATCAGCCGTTGTCCGGCGTCGCCATGCTTCTGCAGTACGGAATGAACA
Source organism: Chromatiales bacterium (assembly GCA_031177845.1). Classification (GTDB taxonomy): domain Bacteria; phylum Pseudomonadota; class Gammaproteobacteria; order JACCYU01; family JACCYU01; genus JAPSGG01. The sequence goes on along the minus strand of JAPSGG010000288.1, from coordinate 1,380 downwards.
CTGACATGATCGGCACTACTCGGCAATGCCGATTTCGTTGCAGCTTCTCCCGCATTGTTACTGCCCTGCGCGTGCAGGGCATCGGATTCATTCGTTGGCCCGGCACTCCAGTATCCATAGAGACCCGCCGTCAATCCGACGATAATCGCTAAGACGACGAAGATGCTTTGCTTTGCCATCGACGTTTGATCGCTCAGCGGGGTGTAGCAACAGAATGATTCAGTGGCTTATAACCTCTGATTGGTGGCATCGATGATCGCGTCGATGAGCTGATCGACGCTGAAAAGATCGGGGAAACGCCTGACCACTCTGCCGTCACCGTCGATAACAACGGCGAATGGAATCCCGCCACCTCCGTAGCTTCGCAACAAGTCCTGCTGCGCGGGATCCAGGCGTGTCATATCGACCCTAAGCGCAGCCAAGCCTGCCCGCCCGGCCAGTTCCAGGACCTCTCCGTCATTGTAGACCGTACGCTCCAATACCTTGCAGTTGATGCACCAGTCGGCCGTAAATTCAATTAGGACCGGCTGGTCTCGACCCAATGCCATCGCCTGGCGCTCGGCTGTAAATGGCTGCCAGAGAAGATCTTCGTCGCTGCGCAGCGACTCCATGGTTATAAATACACCGAACAGCACGACGCAGAATGCCGGAATGAGCCGCGAACTTAAAGACTCGCGGTTGAGCAGGTGCCAAATCGCCCATAGCACGAACAGAGAGCCGAGGGCGAAAGCCATCCCGCGCTGCACGGCAGGAGCAATCACCGATCCCAGGAAAAATACAGCGCCGCCCAGTAATACGAAACCCATGAGTTCTTCGATGCGCGCGAGCCAGACGCCGCCGCGGGGCAGGCGGTCGATGGCACCAGGTAGCATCAGCAGGAGCACGTAGGGGGCGGCCAGACCCGCTCCGATTGCTAGAAATATCGTCACGGTCGCACTGGCCGGCTGGGTCAGTGAGAACGCGAGCACCGAACCCAAAAACGGCCCGGTGCAGGGTGTCGACAAGATGCCGGCCACCGCACCTGTGATAAACGGGCCGGATCCAACCGTCCCCGCCTCGTAAACCTTCGAGGGCAGCCGGATGGGGATATGCAGAACCATCAGTACGCCGGCTGCGAATAACAGCACGATCAAGGCGATAAGAAAGCCGCGGGACTGGAACAAAAATCCCCATTGCAGGTTGAGATAGGCGCTTGCAAGGCCCAGCGGCATGAAGACGGCTAGTGAGCCCGCGAGCAGGGCGACGGCCGCAATTGCACGGGCACGCGGAGTCTGATCCATCTCGGCAATCAGCGCCCTAATCTTGAAAGGCAGCACCGGCAGGACACAGGGCGCGAGATTCAGCAGGATTCCGCCGACAAAGGCGAAAGCTGCCTGCATC
>JAPSGG010000045.1 GCA_031177845.1 Chromatiales bacterium | reverse complement strand
CCGCTCTGGTTTGCCACATTTCAGGCGACGCTGGCCGCCGTCGGAACGATCGTTGCCTTCATCTCGATCATCATCGGCGCGGCGCTGGTTAATTACCGCAGCTGGGCGCCCGCAGCCGCGATACTGACATTCGCCGCACTAACGGCGATAGATCTAACCGGCTTCATCGGCGCGCTCAATACCGGGCCGACCTTGAGGGATATCTATCTCTGGGATTTGCTGCTCTGGCTTTCCATTCATTTGATGATGACGGTCGGAGTCATCGCCGGTCGCGCTAGCCAGGCGTAGTCGGCGAGTATTTCCGACCGACTCCACAACAAACCGGAGGAAGTAAACCTGTTATGCAAAGACAAGGGTACAGTTCTTCGGCGGTGATCATTCACTGGCTGCTAGCGGTGTCCATTTTCTTCCTATTTGTCTCCAGCTGGTGGATGATGGCGTTGCCGCTGCCGTCCGATGTGTTCACCTATCGGGAATTCCCGTTCCAGTTGCACAAAAACATCGGCATTACGTTGGTGTTGTTGCTGCTTATCATGCTTTACGTGCGCTTTCGGCATCGGCCAGCCCCTGAGAGCGCCGAGGTGATGCGGCCGTGGATGCGCAAGCTTGCCATCCTCGATCACGTCATTCTGTACGGCCTGATATTCGTCATTTGCATCAGCGGTTATATGTCGTCGGCCTATAGCGGCTGGGACACGGAACTCTGGTGGCTGGTCGAAATCCCGAATTGGGGTTACGAAGAAAACGAAGAACTAAACATCTTCTATTCGAATATTCATCTTTGGACCTGTTGGGCGCTGCTCGCGGTGCTGGCGGTGCACATCAGCGGGGCGCTGTATCACGCCTTTCGCAATGACGGGATCGTGCGCAGGATGCTGCGTCTCTAGCGTGCGCCCGCCCGGCGCGTGCGACCTCTCAGAGAAGCATGGGCTCACAGCTGTAGGATAGTGAGAGCAGAGGCCGAAACTATAAACCGTTTTCGGCGCCGATGTGCCTCTTACTGATCCTACTACTGGGAGATTGCGGCGCTGGCAGCGACAGGCACCGCGGTGCCATCCCTTGAAGCTGGATGATGGACACCCCGTGCACGCGGCCTGAATCCGGCCGGGTACTGCGCCCCTTGCGGCGTCTAGTTGGTGTGCGCCGCGAGGAAGTCGGCGCCCTGTTGTGGTCGTTCGCCTATTTTTTCTGCCTGTTGTCCTCGTATTACATCCTGCGCCCACTGCGTGACGAGATGGGCATTGCCGGCGGCGTAGACAATCTCCAGTGGATGTTTACGGGCACCTTTGTTGCCATGTTAGCGGCAGTGCCCGTCTTCGGCTGGGCAGCCGCGCGCTTTCCACGGCGCAAGCTGTTGCCGCTGGTCTATCTCTTTTTCATCGCCAATGTCCTGATCTTCTATGCGCTTTTCCAGCTCGACCTGGGCAGGGTCTACGTCGCGCGCGCCTTCTTCATCTGGACTAGCGTATTCAATCTGTTCGTGATCTCCGTGTTCTGGAGCTTCATGGCCGACCTGTTCAGCAACGCGCAGGCGCGACGGCTGTTCGGCTTCATTGCCGCCGGCGGCAGCGCCGGCGCAATTGCGGGACCGGCAATAACAGGCTTACTGGCAGCGCCGCTGGGCCCGACCAATCTGCTGCTGATCTCAGCGGCGCTACTGATAGGTGCCGTGGCTTGCATTGCTGCCCTGAACAGCCGCACGCGCACGCTTGCCGAAGATCGACGGCTCCAATCGGATCGGGCGGCCATCGGCGGCGGCATATTCACGGGGGTCAGACGGGTGTTTTCATCGCCCTATCTGCTTGGCATATGCCTGTTCATCTGGCTCTATACGACCCTGGCGACGTTTCTGTATCTCGGCCAGGCGCGGATCGTGGCGGACAGCTTCGATGATCCGGCCACGCGCACGGCCCTGTTCGCCTGGATTGATTTCGCAGTCAACGTGTTGACCATTGGCATCCAAGCCGCGTTGACGGGCCGCGTCATCAAATGGCTGGGATTGCCGCTGACGCTCGCGCTGATCCCGATCCTGACGGCGGGCGGGTTCGCCGGCCTGGGACTCGCGCCCGCATTACCCGTGCTCGTCGCCTTTCAAGTGATTCGGCGCGCGGGGGAGTACGCCGTCACGCGCCCGGCGCGCGAGATCTTATTCACGGTGGTCGATATCGAAACCAAATACAAGGCCAAGAACTTCATCGATACTGTCGTCTATCGTGGCGGTGACGCTGTCAGCAGCTGGATCTATACCGCACTTGTCGCAGTGGGCTTGAGCCTCGCCGGCATCGCCTTGATCGCGGCGCCGATCGCATTGCTCTGGGCCGCGATCGGCCTTGGGCTGGGTCGGCGGCAAGAGGCGCTTCGATGGGCTGCCGAGGGGGGGAGGCAAGCGCCCGCGACGCGAACTGAGCAAGCGCGCGAATACGTCATTTCGAGCGATCACTAGAAACCCTGAGGCTTGAAAGACAAAGACGTCTCGTCGCGTTGCTTCTCGCGTTGATAGTTCATCAGATGCACGCGCGCAACCACAGCTTGCGCAGACGCAGTCTTGTCACGCCATCGAGAGAGGGTCACTCATGCATCAGAAACGTAGCGAAGCCGGACTGGCGCTCTCGCGGCGCGACATGTTTAGATTAATGGCAGGCGCCGGTGCGTGGCTCGCCAGCGGTCACCTGCCTGCGGCGGACACGCGCTCCCTCATCAAACGCGTGGTTCCCGGTACACAGGAAACATTGCCGGTCATCGGGCTGGGCACCGCGCGTACCTTCGACATCGACTCCGCGCAGGACATCCCCCAGTCGCTACGCGCGGTCATGCGGCTATTCGTGGAATACGGCGGGCGCGTGGTCGATTCATCGCCCATGTATGGCACCGCGGAAGCCGTGGTGGGCGAACTCAGCACCGGTCTTGGCATCAACGAACGCCTGTTTATCGCCACCAAGGTTTGGACCAGCGGGCGTGAGGCCGGCATTCAGCAGATGCGCCAATCCATGCAGCGCCTACATGCCCATCAGATCGATCTCATGCAGGTGCATAATCTGATCGACACGCAGACTCACCTTGCTACCCTTAGAGCATGGAAGGAGCAGCAGCGCGTGCGCTACATCGGGGTTACGCACTATCTGGTTAGCGCGTATGACGAACTGATGAAGATCATCAATTCGCAGGACATCGACTTCGTGCAATTCAATTACAACATCGTGACCCGCGACGCCGAACAGCGTCTGCTGCCGCTGTGTGCCGAGCGCGGCGTGGCCGTGCTGATCAACGAGCCGTTTCAGAATGCCGCATTATTCGAGCTGGTGGACGGACATGAGGTACCGCCGTGGGCGGCCGAACTCGATTGTCAATCCTGGGCGCAGTACTTTCTGAAGTTCATCGTCTCGCACTCGGCGGTGACCTGCACCATCCCTGCCACCAGCGATCCCACACACCTCGTGGACAACATGCAGGCGGCGTACGGACGCTTGCCAGATGCGGCCATGCGCGAGCGGATGGCACGCTACGTGAGCGAGCTTTGAGCGGATACATGCCATTAGTCGAGGCGCTTTCTGAATCGCAGGATCGCAAGCGTCATCATGATTAGAAAGAACGCGCTCAGGGCGTACATCTCGGACACGAGCTCACCCAAATCCGCGCCACGCAGCAGGATTCCGCGCACCAATCGCATGAAGTGGGTGAGCGGGAAGATTTCGGCAATTGATTGCGCGATTGAGGGCATGCCAGCGAATGGAAACATGAATCCGGACAGCAGCAGCGAAGGCAGAAAGACGAAGAATGTGAGTTGCATGGCCTGAAACTGCGTTTTGGCCAGTGTTGATATCAGCAAACCGAGCGCGAGATTGGCGGCGATAAACAGCAGAGCAGCGGCATAGAGGTGTGTGACGCTCCCGCGGATCGGCACTCCAAACCACCAAGCGCCGGCGAGTAGGATCAGCGTCACCTGCACCAGACCGATGAGGATATAGGGCGCGATCTTGCCGATCATGAGCTCCGGCGTGCGCACCGGAGTGGTGATGAGCAGTTCGAGATTGCCGCGCTCGCGCTCGCGGACGATAGCGATCGCGGTAAACAGCACCATAGTCAAGTTCAAGATGACGCCGATCAGTCCGGGTACGATCTGTACCGCCGAGCGCCGCTCCGGGTTGTAGTAAGTCCGCACCGCGAATACGGGTGCGCTGCCGGAAACGGTGTTCGCGCCGGCGCGTTGAGCCACAGGCAGTTGCGTCAGCTGTCGGGCGATCCCCTCGATGGTCGGATCGCTGCCGTCGATCAGCAACTGGGCAGCGGAGCGCTCACGTTCGCGGATGCGGCGGTCAAAGTCGGGTGGGATGTAAATGCCGACGGCAATCTCGCCCCGGCGAAGCAGGATTTCCAGCTCGGCGGGCGATGCCGCGCGGTGGGTGAGGTCGATGACCTGCGTGGCGACCGCCGCAGCCACCCGATTGCGCGAGAGCCAAGTATCGGCGTAATCCACCACGCCCGCCGACAGGTGCCGCACATCGAGGTTGATGGCATAGCCAAACAGGATCATCTGCAAGAGGGGAATGCCAACGATCATGCCGAAGCTCAGCCGATCGCGGCGCAGTTGCCGGAACTCCTTGCCGGCGATGGCCATCATGCGTGTGAGCGCCTGAGACATGCTCACGCCCGCGCAAACGTGGTGGCAGCCACGAACACGTCCTCCAGCGTCGCCGTCGCGGCTTCGATCTTGGCCTCGATGCCGGCCTGGTCAAACGCGCTGTGAATGCGGGAAATGGGTTCTGTCGTGTCCTGGTCTAGTAGGGCATGCAGGCGTGATCCAAGTTGAGCCACGCTCTTGACGAAGGGGTGACTGTCTAGCACGCGGCGCGCGCGACGCAAGTCCGTGGCCTCGATCTCCAGCACCGTGGCGTCGATGGTGTCAATGAGTTCCTTGGGCGTACCCTCGGCGACCACTTGACCATCATCCAGGATGGCAAGCCGATGACAACGTTCGGCCTCATCCATGTAATGCGTGGAGACCAAAATAGTGGCGCCCGCATCGACCAATTCGAAGAGACTTTCCCAAAAATCCCGGCGACTCTGAGGGTCGACCGCGCTGGTGGGTTCGTCCAGCAGCAACAGTTCCGGCTCATGGAGGATGGCCGCAGCCAATGCCAGCCGCTGCCGCTGACCGCCGCTTAGGTATCCGGCGCGCTGGTTGGCGCGATCATCGAGCCGATAGCGGCTTAGCACCGCATCAATCCGGTGTTTACGCCGCGCTGCCGGCAGCGCGTACACGTCCGCTATGAACTTTAGGTTCTCGCGCACCGTGAGATCCTCATACAGCGAGAAGCGCTGCGTCATGTAACCGAGCTTGTGCCGCAGCTTTTCTGCATCGCGCGGTACCTGGTGATGCAGTACCTGCGCCGTGCCCTCGCTCGGCTGCAATAATCCGCACAGCATGCGGATGGTGGTCGATTTGCCGGAGCCGTTGGGGCCGAGAAACCCATAGATTTGCGCCCGCGGAATCTTAAGGCTCACGTGATCCACGGCGGTCACGGTCCCGAAACGGCGCGTGAGGTTGTGGGACTCGATCGCGTATTGGCCGCTCAATGCGCGCTCGCTTGCAAGGCGGGAAAATGGACGGTGACCGGCTGACCTACGGGAAGTTTCTGTGCCTCGGCTCCCACCAATGGGATCTCCGCGAGATAGGTCAGGCGGCTGCGGTCGCGCTCCGTCAAAGCGAAGTAGGGCGTGAAGGCCGCCTCGGTCGCAATAAACCGCACGCGGCCCTTGAAAGAGTTGGTCAAGCCCTCGACATGGATGGCGACCTCCATGCCAGTGCGGATGTGCGGGCGCAGCGGAGCCGGAATATAAACCCGCGCGTAAGGCACGCCAGTGAGCATAACCACGACGGCCGCGCCCGCCGGCGGACGCTCGCCCAGATAATAGGGCAGGGCATCGATGATGCCATCCTGCGGAGCGCGCACCGTCAGCCGCTCCACGCTGATCTCCAGCGCGCGGGTTGCGGCCTCCGCCTCGGCGACCGCTGCGCGGGCCTGCTCCAGCTCTTCGGCCGTGGCGCCTTCCAATAAAGCTGTCAGCCGCGCAGCGGCCTGGAGGCGCTCGGCCTGCGCCATATCGCGCTGTGCCCGCGCCTGGTCTAGCTCCGCAGGACTCAGCAGACGCCTCTCGACCAGCGACTCTACGCGCGTGTACTCGCGCTGTGCGGTGACATACTGGGCCTCCATGCCTTCAAGGTCGGCGCGCGCCTCGGCGATCACCTCTCGACGCGGCCCCCGCACGAGTTCCGCTAGGCGCTGTCGCGTGCGCTCGGCCATGGCGCGGGCCTGAGCGAGCATGGCTTGGTGCCGACTGGGATCTAGTCGTAGGAGGACCTGCCCTGCCTGTACTCGCTCGCCTTCCCGCACCACTACAGCGACGATGGGCTCGTTGGCCTCGGCGATGAGCTCGATGCGCTCACGCTCCAGGGTGCCGACGACCGGCAGCGCGCTCTCACCTGCCGTGCATGCACCCAGCATCAGCGGCACCAACACGAGGCTTAAGTCTCGTTGCAGCCGCCCGCTCATGATTGATGGTCCCCGCGCCCTGCACCCTCCAGGAACAGACGGGTGTTGTGCGCAATGAGGCGCTCGACCAGCTCGGCATTCATCTCCAGACCGAATACCTCGCGCGCAACTGGATAGGTGATGAACGGAAACAACGCCATCCCGATCAGCGCGAGAGCCGCGAGCGCCGGATCCAGATCGTCCCGTAGGCGTTGTGCTTGGATGTCGTTGGTGAGCAACCGCAACAATAGCCCGCCGCCCCGCGCAGCGAATTGCTGGATAAAGCGCTCGCGGAACTTGCCGCTTTCCGACAGCACCTCGCGCACAATCAATTGGGGAATCCAGGGATTCGCGGCGAGTGTTCGGGTATAGCCCTCGAGAAAACCGCGGATACCGGTCGCGCCGCTAGCGGGGTCTTCCGCCAGGGCGCCCAACCTGGCCAGCACGGGCGCCACCGCCTCCTCCAACACCGCCTCGTACAAACCCTCTTTGCTGCCAAAGTAGTAACCGATCATCGCCGGATTGACATTCACGGCCTCGGCGATCTGGCGCATGGAAACGGCCTTGAAACCCTGTGCAGCAAATAGTTGCCGCGCGGCATGCACCAGGTTCTTTCGTACCTGGGCGGAGTCGCCCGTTGGGCGCCCGGGTTTGCGCCGCGGGCGCCTTGCCTTATCAGATGTGCGGGGAGCCATATATATTAATTAATCGATTGCTTAATTAACGTCAAGTGTCAGACAGCCGCTGACGGTTTGGTCGGCGGACGAGGAGCGGCGGATACCGGTAAGATCTGAACTCTAGGCGGTACGAGTGCGGACGCCGGCTCTCCTTGCCACACGCGACCTCGCCCTGGATACTTCGCAGTATGCGAGTAACCGCCGTCTATCCGGGCACCTTCGATCCCATTACCAACGGTCACACCGATTTGGTGCGGCGCGCGTCGACGCTGTTCGACCGCGTGGTGCTAGGGGTGGCGGCCAATCCGGGCAAGACGCCGTTTTTTACCCTTGATGAACGCGTCGCGCTGGCGAATGCAGCATTGAAGGATATCGGCAACGTCGAGGTCTGCGGGTTCTCCGGTCTGCTGGTGAACTTTGCGCGCGAGCACGGTGCACGGGCTGTCCTCAGAGGATTACGTGCCGTGTCGGACTTCGAGTACGAATTTCAGATGGCGGCTATGAACCGCAGGCTTGACCCCAATCTTGAATCATTATTTCTCACGCCGGCCGAGGAATACGCCTTCGTTTCCTCAAGCCTAGTGCGGGAGATCGCGATCTTGGGCGGCGACATCGCGGCCTTCGTCGATCCGGCCGTAGCGGCGGCCTTACGCAACCGGATTCGCTAGTGCTTGTCTCAACGTAATAGGCTGAATGGACCAGGACTGAATCATGGCGTTATTGATCACCGACGAATGCATCAACTGCGATGTTTGCGAGCCGGTGTGCCCGAATGGCGCCATCTCGGCGGGTGAGGAGATTTACGTCATCGATGACAAGCTCTGCACTGAATGCGTGGGCCACTTCGACGAGCCACAATGTCAGCAGGTCTGTCCGGTGGAGTGCATCCATGTGGATCCGGATCATCAGGAGAGCCGGGATCAGCTCATGCTCAAGTACGAAGGCCTTATGCGGCAAAGTGCCTGATGCGCCTCCCTGCGCCGCTCGCTAGGGCATCTAAGTTGAAAAGGCCATCTCTGGCCTTTTTCAATGCACCGCGGCACGTGTCCAGGGCTTGCTCCGCTGTCCAAACACATGCGCGTTCAAAATGATGCGACGCTTGCGAGC
>JAPSGG010000287.1 GCA_031177845.1 Chromatiales bacterium | reverse complement strand
GATGTGTCGATTTCGCCGTGAACGTGAGTGTTAAAGACTGGCACGCTGCGCGCACAGAGTATAAGGCGGCTGGCGCACCCATGTCAGAGCCAATCGACTGGGGTGATCACGACTGCTCTTACATCACTGGTCCAGATGGCAATTTGATAGAACTGATGTCGTGGCGCGCGGATGGAGGATGAAGCTTTGCTGCGCCGAACAGCAGCATGCAGCGGAAGCATAACTTTTTTGTTGGGGCGGAGTAAGCTGGAAACATTGCGGACCCTCTCCCCCAAAGCGATCTCTCGGCTCCACTTCAAGGAGTTCTGTTATGAAATTCATGCTGACCTTCACCGTCAAGCCGGAAACGAAGGGGCGCGACGAAGCCAATGCCCGATTCAAGAAGACCGGAGGCCAGCCTCCAAAAGGGGTCAAACTCCTGGGCCGCTGGATAGCCGCCGATTTCAGCGGGGGATTTGACCTGCTCGAAAGCGACGACGCTACGGCCCTGACTGAATTCGCACTCATGTGGAGTGACCTGATGGAGTTGAGAGTCGTCCCTGTGCTAGAGGATGCGGAGGTCAAAGAAGCGGTGCAACGCGCTGGAATGCAGCGACAAGCCTCGAGGGCTAGCAGTTGCATCGACATGGCCCTGGCTCGGTGCCTAACCGTTTGTATATGGACTCCTTCCGCAACCGCGCGCAAAAGGCTTTGATCAAGTCGTTCGTAGATCGGTTGCAATCCATCAATCGGACCCAATTGGGTCGCGAGGGAGCGCACCACAATCGAGAGGAGCACACTGGGTGAATCACTTGGAATTCAAAGACACCCTGACCGCCGGGACTCCACCACTAAATCTCACGCATGCCCTACAAGCCCTTTGGTACGATGCGATCGGCGATTGGCAGACCGCCCACAAACCCGCGCAAGCCCTAGATGATGCTAGCGACGCGTGGGTCCATGCGTATGTTCACCGCAAGGAAGGGGATACGACCAATGCGCGCTATTGGTACCGGCGTGCCGTTCGACCAGTGGAAACCACAGCACTCGACGTCGAGTGGGACGCCATCGAAGGCACTGCTGACCCGCGGCGGCGAATGAAGTATCGATTACCCGCCGCGGGCACAACGAGCTCATGGCGAGGTGCCGCTCAGCAGTTGAGAGGCTACGACGACTCCGATCTCGAGGCTTTCGCCGACGCCCATTCTTGTGCTAAGCCGACGCTTGTTCCAGCCAACAAACGCGAACGCCTTGCCGAGAAGCCACGCTAGCCTGTAGGCTAAAGCGCTCGCACCACCAGGGGAGACCTGCGCCATGCCTTTCGACACCGAAACCCATCCCGGCGTGTGCGCCGACCCGCCGGCTCAGCCGCGCGGTTTCGTACTTAACCACACCATGCTGCGCGTCAAGGATCCAGCCGTCTCGCTCGACTTCTACACGCGCGTGATGGGCATGCGCTTGCTGCGCAAGCTCGACTTTCCGGAAATGAAGTTCTCGCTGTACTTTCTGCACCAACCGACCGAAGGCGAGGCGCCGCCGCCCGATGACATCGGCGAGCGCACTGCGTGGATGTTCGGCGAGCGCGGCATTCTCGAGCTGACGCACAACTGGGGCACCGAGCACAACGCCGACGTCAAGTACCACGACGGCAACGCGCAGCCACAGGGTTTCGGCCACATCTGCTTCTCGGTGCCCGACCTCGACGCGGCGATCAAGTGGCTCGACGAGAACGGCGTGCCGTACGTGAAGCGGCCCGAGCAGGGCAAGATGAGGGACATTGCCTTCATCAGGGACCCGGACGGCTACTGGATCGAGATCTTGGAACCGGCGCGGCTGAAGAACCTCGGGCGCTGAGCACTACACCGGCGCGTCAAGTCTTTTGCGTCCCTAGAGGCGGGCAGACTTCCTCGAGCGGGCGGCGCTCGGCGTCGACGCCGAGTTTCCATGCGATGAGCGCGGCGGCGCACATCAGCCCGCCGGCGAGCGCGTAGGCGGCGAAGAGGCCGCCGCGGCTGCCGCCTTCGATCATCGCTCCGTACAGCGGCGGCCCGGCGAAGCCGCCGAGCGCGGTGCCGGCGGCATAGAAGAATGAGATGGCGACCGCGCGCATCTCCAGCGGAAAGATCTCGCTCACGGTCAGATAGGCCGAGCTTGCAGCCGCCGAGGCGACGAAGAAGGTCAGCGACCAGCAAACGGTCTGCGTGGTCGCGGAGAGCAGACCCTCGTTGAACGCCCAGGCCGTGGCAATGAGCAAGATGCCCGATATCGCGTAAGTCGCGCTGATCATTGCGCGCCGGCCCACCGTGTCGAACAGACGCCCCAGCAACAGCGGACCGAGGAAATTGCCCAGCGCGAAGGGAAAGATGTAGTAACCGACGTGCTCTTCGGCCACCCCGTAGAAGCGCGTGAGCACCAGAGCATAGGTGAAGAAGATCGCGTTGTAGAAGAATGCCTGTGAGGCCATGAGTGTGATGCCGAGCACCGAGCGCCTCCCATGGCGCACCGCCAGCACGCGGGCGACCTCGCCCCACGGAATGGTGCGCAGCGCGCGCATCTCCAAGGTTTTTTGAGCTGTTTGAGAAACACCGACCCTGGCTTCGATGCCGCGCACCACCGCCTCGGCCTCCGCCACGCGGCCGTGCATGAGCAGCCAGCGCGGGCTCTCCGGCACATGGCGGCGCACGAGCAGGATCGCAATGCCAAGAACCCCGCCCAGCCCGAAGGCGATGCGCCAACCCCATTCAGCCCCGATGAAACCGGGGTTCAAAAGCAAAATACTGAGGCTGGCCCCCATTGCGGCACCGATCCAGAACGTCCCATTGATCGCAAGGTCTACCCGGCCACGCACGCGGGCTGGAATCAGCTCGTCGATGGCGGAATTGATCGCGGCGTATTCGCCGCCGATGCCGAATCCTGTCAGGAAGCGACAAAAAGCGAACGAGGCGATGTCCCAGGTGAACGCGGTGAGCACGGTCGCGACGAGGTAAACGGTCAGCGTGACCAGGAATATGCGCTTGCGACCGAGGTGGTCGGCGAGGCGCCCGAAGAAGAGCGCCCCGAGTACCGCGCCGGCGATATAGGCCGAAGCCGCCCAGCCGATCTGAGTGGCGGACAGGCCCAGGGTGTCGGTGCGCTGCAGCGCCGGGCCGATCGAGCCCACCAGCGTGACCTCAAGCCCGTCGAGCAGCCAGCTCACGCCGAGCGCAATGACTACCCGCCAGTGCCATGCCGACCAAGGCAGGCCGTCCAGGCGTGCCGGGATCGCACTTTCGATCGTTACGTGGTTGGTCACGAGGCCCGGGCGGATAGTCAGTCTGAAAGAAGGAGAGCCGGATGAAGCTCCATATGCATCCTGGTGTGTTTGTTCACCGCTCCGCACAACGAGATCGTGGATCAGCAGCGAGCAGTGAAGGTTTTCAGATTCGCCATCTCGTGATCCCGGAGTCACTTTGACTACGATGCGGATTTCTCGGTGACGGTGTCACGCTGCCTCCTGACGACTCTCTGGTCTTCTA
>JAPSGG010000044.1 GCA_031177845.1 Chromatiales bacterium | reverse complement strand
CGTCGTGTGACGGGGCCTCACCACGTGGTGGTGATGGGCGTGGCCGGCGCCGGCAAGACCGCGATCGCCGAACCGCTCGGTGAGCGGTTCAGGTGGGAGTACGCCGAGGGCGACGACTTCCACCCCGAGGCCAACGTGCGGATGGTGCGCGAGGGGCTCGCCCTCGACGACGACGACCGCAGGCCGTGGCTGGAGGCGCTACGGGACTGGACCGCGCAGCGCCATCGCGAGGGCCGCGACACGGTGCTCACCTGCTCGGCGCTCAAGCGCGCGTATCGGGACCTGCTCCGGGAGCCGGACCCGGCGACATTCTTCGTCCACCTCCACGGCGATCGAGAGCTGATTCCCTGCTGCAGCGCCAGGTCTTGGCTCGGGACGAGGCCGCCGCGTGAGTCTGAGCAGTTCACTGGAGGTCCAGTCATCATTCAGTAAGTGAGATTCGAACTTGGCATACAAACCCGCGCGCCGCCGCAAGCCCATGTCCCAGATCAACGTCGTACCTTATATTGACGTGATGCTGGTGCTGCTGATCATTTTCATGGTCACGGCGCCCCTGCTCAAGCAGGGCGTGGAGGTGAAGCTGCCTACCGCGCCATCCGAACCATTGCCCACCGGCGCTGAACAGCCCGAGCCTCTGATCGTGAGTGTCGACCGGCAAGGCCGTTATTACATCAGTCTCGACGAGGACGAGACGCAAGTGATGCCCGAGGCGCTTGGCGAAGCGGTCAGCGCCATCATTACCAAAGATCCGCGGCGACCTGTTTATGTTAAAGGCGACGGGGAGGTCAGCTATCAGCGCGTGATTACGGCGATGGTGGAGCTGCAGAAGGCGGGTGTTGACGATGTGGGCCTGCTGACTGAACCGCCCGCGGTGCCCTCCGAACAAAACTAGCAATGGCTCGGGTAAGACGGCATATTCCCGTGTCTGTAGCGTCCGCTATCGCGGTGCACGTGGTCGCGTTAATCCTGCTGATCGTCGGCTTTCAGATGCGCAATGATGCGCGCGGCGTCAATCAGCCGCAGGTGGAGAGCATCAAGGCTGAGGTGATTCAACAAGACGTGCTCGACGCGCAGCGGCTGGCGCGGGAGCAGGCGCAGCGGCAGAAGGCGGAGCAGGAGGCCATGCGGCAGGCGGAACTGGAGCGCCTCAGGGCGGAGCAGGAGGCCCAACGTCAGGCCGAGCTGGAGCGTCAGAAGGCGCAGGAAGAGGCGCAACGCCAAGCGGAGCTGGAGCGCCAGAGAGCTGAGGAAGAAGCCCGCCGCCAGGCAGAACTCGAACTGGAGCAGCAACGACAACGTCTCGCCGAGGAAAGACGCCAGCTTGAGGAGGCGCAACGTCAGGCCGAGCTGGAGCGCCAGAAAGCGGAAGAGGTCAGACGCGAAGCCGAGCTCGCGCGCCAGAAAGCCGAAGAGGAGGCCAGGCGCCAGGCTGAGTTGGCGAGGCAAAAAGCCGAGGATGAAGCCCAGCGTCAGGCTGAACTCGAGCGTCAGAAGGCCGAAGAGGAAGCCAGGCGCCAGGCGGAGCTTGAACGTCAAAGGGCGGAAGAGGAAGCCAAACGGCAAGCGGAACTCGAACGTCAGAAAGCGGAAGAGGAAGCCAAGCGGCAGGCTGAGCTTAAACGCAAGCAAGCCGAGGAAGAGGCCAAGCGTCAAGCGGAACTCGAGCGGCAGCAACGCGAGGCGGAGGCGCGAAGGCGCGCCGAGCAAGAACGGCTCATGGCGGAGATGAGGCGGGAGCAGCAACGGTTGGAGGCCGAGCGCCAGGCGGAGAGGGAGCGGCTGGCGGCCATCATGAGACAAGAGCAAGCGGCGATCGACGCGGCCGAGGCGCGGCAGCGCCAAGTGGAACTGAACTCCCTCACAGCGCAGTGGAGCAATGCGATAGCGGCAAAGATCCAGCGCCTGTGGCGCAAGCCCGAAAGCGCCTCTCAGGGTCAGTCCTGCGTGGTGCGCGTGAATCAGACATCGGGTGGGTACGTGCAGGGGGTCAATGTCATGCAGTGCACGGGTGATGAAGAGTTTCGGCGGTCGGTGGAAGCTGCAGTCTGGAAGGCCGATCCGCTACCACAGGCACCGACGCCTGAAGTCTTTCAGAGCGTGATCCAGTTTACGTTTGTCCCGGAGGGGTGATGAGACTGAAGACCTTCCCGCAGGTGATGCTCACGCTGGCCCTACTGATATTCGCCGCGCGGGCACAGGCCGTGCTGGAGATCGAGATCACGCAAGGTGTGGAGGGCGCTCTGCCCATCGCTGTCGTGCCGTTCGCGCTCGAACCGGGCGAGGTCAGGCCGCCCGAAGACATTGCCGCCATCGTGGAGAGTGATCTTCACAGCAGCGGTCTGTTCAATCCGGTGGATGAACGCCGGTTTCCGCAACGTCCTGCAGTTGCCGCCGACATTAATTTCCAGTTATGGCGCAATCAGGGCATCGAGACCATTGTCATCGGCAGCCTCGATGCGGTCGCCGAAGGGCGTTACAACGTCCAGTTTCAGCTTTTCGACGCGATCTACGGTCGGCAGCTGATCGGCTATAGCATTCCAACGACGCGCGCCGATCTGCGCAGGGCCGCACACAAGATCAGCGACCTGATATTCGAGGAGCTGACCGGCAAGCGCGGTGTCTTCAGCACTCGGGTGGCCTACATCAGCACGCAGACTGCGGGGGGCGGAAAGGAGCGCTATGTCCTGCAGATTGCCGATTACGATGGCCATAACCCCCGAACGATCTTTGCGTCGAACAGGCCGCTGATGTCACCGGCCTGGTCGCCGGATGGCAAGCGCATCGCCTACGTATCGTTCGAGAGCGAGCGGCCAGAGATCTATATACAGGAGATTGCCGGCGGCAGGCGCACGCTCGCCGCGGGCCCGACCCGGCTGAACAGCGCGCCCGCGTGGTCGCCGGATGGCGAGCGGATGGCGCTCACCCGTTCAGAGAACGGCAATCCTGACATCTATATTCTGGACCTGACAAGCAATACACTGACGCGCCTCACCGACTATTCGAGCATCGATACGGAGCCGGTATGGATGCCGGATGGCCAGTCCTTGGTGTTCACATCTGACCGTACGGGCCGACCTCAGCTGTATCGAATCTCCGCCAGCGGAGGCAATCCGGAACGGTTGACGTTCTATGGTGATTACAACGCCGACGCCAATGTGTCGCCGGACGGTCAACAGATTGCGATGGTGCATAGTGAGGGTCGTAGCTTTCAGATCGCGGTACAGGATCTGGATACAGGGCAGGTGCGCGTATTGACCGATGGTGCCTTGGACGAGAGTCCGAGCTTCGCCCCGAATGGCACGATGATGATGTACGGCACCACCCATGACGGCCGGGCTGTGCTTGCGGCGGTCAGCGAGGACGGGCAGGTGCATCAGCGGCTTCGACTGCAGGAAGGTGCGGTGCGGGAGCCGGTGTGGGGGCCATTCCCGGAAGAGCCTTAGACGTAGCCGCATCGATGCGCATGGCTGGGCGCTGGCAGGCGCCGTACAAGATGATGTTGGGGAATCCTGTTTTTTGAGGTGGGCTGCGTCCTGGTTGGGGTACAGGACGTTTCTTATATTGTCGAATGTAGGAGAATCTCATGACCAAGTGTAAGCTGTTTGCCGCCATACTCGTCGCCGCGACGACGGTGCTGACCGGTTGCGCAAGCCGAGGTACCGTGGAGACTGCGCCGGAGGACGCCTATGGCGCCGAGCCAGGCGAGGGTGGCGAGACTACAGGGCTTGAAGCTCAGGACCAATTTCAGTTGGATCCGCTTCAGGATCCAGACAGCCCGCTCGCGAAGCGCATTATCTATTTCGACTATGACAGCGATCAGGTAAAGGCGGATTCACTGAAAACCATCAACGCGCACGGACAGTATCTGGCCAATAACTCGAACCACCTGGTGCGGCTGGAAGGTCATGCCGATGAGCGCGGCTCGCGCGAATATAACCTGGCGCTGGGAGAGCGCCGTGCGCAGTCGGTGAGGCGTCTGCTGCAACTTCAGGGTGTGCTGGACGATCAGATCGAGATTATCAGTTATGGTGAAGAGCTACCTGCGGCGCCCGGGCACGAAGAACCATCCTGGACGCTCAACCGGCGCGTTGAAATCGTGTATGGCAGTGGGTATAGCAGTAGCCAGTAGGTTCATGGTCCTTTCGCATCTCAAGGGCGTAATGACGGCTGCGGTAGTCGCGGCCGTCGCGCTGATGGCGCCCGTCGAGGCGGCCGATCCAGTGACGGATCAGCGGTTAGCGAATATCGATGGCCGACTCACGCGGCTGGAAGGGATAATGGACAACAAGGTGCTGCTCGAGATGTTGAGGCGTATCGAGGCCCTGCAAAGAGAAGTACAGACCCTGCGGGATGCCACGGACCGCGTTGGGCATGGGCTGGAGGAAATCAAAGACCGCCAGCGCGAGCTTTATCTGGATACCGACCGGCGCTTGCGCGCCCTGGAGACTGCAAAACCCGCCGCTACGGGCGAGGCGCCGGTGCCTTCCATGCCTAAGAAGCCGGCCGACGATATCCCGCCGTTACCCGCTCCGGCAGCCGGTGGCGGGCGGGTCACCGGAGGTGAGCCGCCAGACGCTGCGGCGCCGGGGCTGCGGACCGCGGACGATGCAGCCTATCGAAGCGCCTTCAACCTGCTCAAAGAGGGCCGCTACAAAGAATCCATCGCGGCCTTCAGCCAATTCCTGAAGGACTATCCGCAAAGCAACTACGCCGCTAATGCCCAATACTGGCTCGCGGAAGCGAATTACGTTTCGGGCGACTTTGAGCAGGCCGCGGCGGAGTTTAATAAGGTCATCGAGCAATATCCTGCCAGTTCCAAGGTGCCGGATGCGAAGCTCAAGCTGGGTTTCACGCATTACGAGTTGCAGCGTTGGGACCAGGCGCGCGCCGTGCTGAGCGAGCTCAATCAGCACTATCCAAACACAACCGTCGCCAAGCTGGCGGAAAACCGTCTGGAACGAATGGATCGCGAGGGACACTGACGTGTCAACACCGGCGCACGTTGCGGTTGAGGGGACGGTCGACCGTGAGCGCCTGCGCGTCACCGAGATCTTCTATTCCCTGCAAGGCGAGACACGTTCGGTAGGACTGCCAACCGCCTTCGTGCGTCTGACGGGCTGTCCGCTGCGCTGCCGCTACTGCGATACCGAGTACGCTTTCCACGGCGGGCGCTGGATGGAGGTGATGGAAATTCTCGCCGAGGTCGCGGAATTCGGCGCGCGGTATGTAACCGTTACGGGTGGCGAGCCGCTCGCGCAGAAGAGCTGCGTCAAGCTACTCAGCCGTTTGTGCGATAGGGGCTATGAGGTTTCCCTTGAGACCAGCGGCGCCATCGACATTGCCGCAGTGGACGAGCGCGTCATAAAGGTCATGGATCTGAAGACACCGGGCTCCGGGCAGGCGGACAAGAATCGATATGGCAACATCGATCACCTGCGGTCGCAAGATCAGGTGAAATTCGTGATCTGCGATCGCGAAGACTATGACTGGGCTAGGAAAGTCCTCGATCAATACCAGTTGAACGCGCGCTGCGAGGTGCTGTTTTCACCCAGCTTCGGGCAACTCGAAGCCGGTAAGCTGGCCGACTGGATCCTTGCCGATCGCCTGCCGGTGCGATTCCAGATTCAGCTGCACAAGTATCTCTGGGGCGACGTGCCGGGGCGCTGACAGGCTCATGCACTACTTTTGCTCACCGGAACAAGGAGCAGCTCGAAAAATCCGGCTTTTTCGACGTAGGAGCGATCTCTTGATCGCCCTTATCCCTCTCTTGCGCTGCGCAGTCCTTATCCTCGTCCCTTCTCCCGCCGGGAGACGTGAACCACGCTGTCTTTGCCCTTTGGGTGAGGGTCGGGACAGAGCTGGCTCGAGGGCATATCTCGGCGAGGTCTGCACTGAGTGAAGTCGAAGGGACACCGCTTCCCGCACACGTAGCAGTCTACACCACCAGTGCTAGCGGCATGGGGGCTCCCCAGTGGTCAGTCAGCAACCTAAGGCTGTTGTGCTTTTGTCCGGCGGATTAGATTCCGCGACCGTGCTGGCCATCGCCCGCCACGCTGGCTTTGACTGTCGCGCGTTAACCTTCCGCTATGGCCAGCGGCATTCGGCGGAACTCGACGCTGCGCAGCGCGTCGCCAGACAATTGGGTGCGGCCGAACACCGCATCTTTCCGCTTGAACTGTCCGCCTTTGGTGGTTCCGCGCTGACCGACTGCTCACTTGCCGTTCCGGACCATCCCACCGAAGGCATTCCGCTCACCTACGTGCCGGCGCGCAACACCGTTTTTCTATCGATCGCGTTAGGGTGGGCGGAGGTGTTGGCCGCGCGGGACATCTTCATCGGTGTGAATGCGGTGGATTACTCTGGCTACCCGGACTGCCGCCCAGAGTTCATTGCGGTCTTCCAGCGGCTTGCCAATCTCGCCACCAAGGCCGGCGTCGAAGGAGACCGGTTTCGCATACACGCACCGCTCATTGATTTGACCAAGACAGACATCATCCGCCGCGGGGCGGAGCTGGGCGTCGATTACGCGCTGACTGTATCGTGCTACGCGGCCGACGAAGAGGGTAGGGCCTGCGGTAAGTGCGACGCCTGCCGGTTTCGTGCCAAGGGCTTCTTGGACGCCGGTATCGCGGATCCGACCGCTTATCGATAGCGGCATCAGCGCCATTTAAGTCATTAAGCGCGAACGGATTATGTCCAGCATCGTCTAACTGATACCACAACAAGCTGGAGATTTAATCAATGAATAGGCGTCGTTTTTTGGCGGGCGCTGCCGCTGTATCGGTGCTCCCACTGGCTTGGCGCAGCCTGATCGCCGGCGGCCAGAAGCCGTCGAACGTGGTAGATTCGAAGTCATCCAGCGCGGTGGGAAAAATCCATCGATCGGAAGAAGAGTGGCGGAAGCTGCTGACAAAAGAGGAATTCTATGTGTTGCGGCAGGAGGGAACGGAACGGCCCGGCTCCAGCCCTTTAAACGAGGAAAAACGTCCAGGCACTTATGTCTGCGCGGGCTGCGCGCTGCCGCTGTTCAAGTCGGAGTGGAAGTATGAGAGCGGCACCGGATGGCCGAGCTTCTACACGGCCATTAAAGAGCACGTAGAAACCAAGCAGGATTATTTGCTGTTCATTCCGCGCACCGAATACCACTGCGCGCGCTGCGGTGGCCATCAAGGACACGTGTTCGATGACGGGCCGCAACCCACTGGCCAGCGGTGGTGCAATAACGGCGTAGCGCTGGACTTCGTTCCGGCTGAAAACGCGTAACTCCAAAACTTCAGCAAAGCTTCGTCTGGCGGGATCACATACGCCAGAGGCGACATAGATCTCAGGTCCGCGCCCAGCTCTGGGAACCGCTTATTGCGATGCCCTGTCGAGCGGGTTTCCAGCCGATGTACCCCAAAAGCTTTATGCATCGAAAGCTTCGGCCACGCGCGGGGCCCTGAGGTCTTTCCAAATCGTACAATCTCCTTGCGATTAACGCCTGAGCCATTAATATAGACGGCCTTTTTCTGCCGGGCTTCCGGGTCGTTAGCGCAGCTGGGTGAGCCGGAGGAGAAAACGACACTTAATGTGTCGTTTTCCCGGCGAACGACCGTACACGGAGGTACGGGCTGGCGTTTAGTAGAGTTCCTTCGCTTCGCCAGGGATGGCTAGAAAAATTTTAGGCATTGGGCCGTTAGCTCAGCTGGTAGAGCAGCGGACTTTTAATCCGTTGGTCGTAGGTTCGAATCCTACACGGCCCACCATTAAACAAGCACTTACCTCATCCATCATTGGATTCCTAATTTCCTGCGGAAGTTTTGCGGGACTAACTAGCGTTGAGTCGCCGCATCACGACCAGCTCGGGCTTTCCATTTCCGCGATCGCACACACTGTTCGCCGCTTCGATGAGTCTCGACAGCTCGGCGGCTGAGTAGTGTGTCGTGATCCTGCCAGATCGATGTCCGAGCAGGTCCTGCCGGTCCTCAAAGCTCACTCCCGCGGCCCTTAGTCGACGGCCGAAGGTGTGCTTGAGGTCATGCACCCTGACTTGAGGTAAACCGGCGCTTTTCCTAGCACACCGCCATCCACTACTTAGCATCCGTGCGAGTGGTTTCCCCTTATATGAGAACACGTGTGTGGGATGTCTCCCGCGCTGTGCATCAACGACAGAGCTAGCAATCCGGTTTAGCACAATCAGGCGGTCGTCCCCGTTCTTCACATGCTGTCCCGGAACGATGAACGCGGTCGTATCCAACTCAGGCACCTTCACTTCCCAGTCCCATCGCAGATTGCAGATCTCGCTGTCTCGGCACCCAGTATTCACTGCGAACATGGCCATCTGTGCGAGGTGACCAGGCAACTTCTTCAAG
>JAPSGG010000286.1 GCA_031177845.1 Chromatiales bacterium | reverse complement strand
TCCACATGTTCCAGCATGCAGCGGAAACTGCCTATCCCCGCGGCGGCCAGTGTGCGGATCGGGCCGGCGGAGACGCCGTTCACGCGAATCCCCTCCGGTCCCAGCGTATACGCGATATAGCGCACGTTGGCCTCCAGGCTCGCCTTGGCCAGGCCCATGACATTGTAGTTCGGCATGGCACGCACCGATCCTAGATAGGTCAGGGTCAACAAGGCCGCATTACGGCCGTGCATCATCCTGCGGCCGGCCTTGGCCAGCGCAGCGAAGCTGTAACTGCTGATGTCGTGCGCCATGCGAAAGCCATCGCGCGTGATATTGTCCAGATAATCTCCTTCTAAGGCCTCGCGCGGCGCGAAGGCCACCGAATGCACGATGATATCGAGATGGTCCCAGTAGTCATCCAGGTATTCGAATACCGCTTCAATCTGTCGGTCGTCTTCAACGTCGCACGGAATAATGATGTCCGAGTCGCAGTCACCCGCCAGTTTTTCGACCCGCTCCTTAAGCCGCTCGTTCTGGTAGGTAAAGGCCAGTGATGCGCCCTCGCGGCGCATGGCCTGGGCGATGCCCCAGGCGATCGAACGATTGCTGGCTACACCAACGATCAATGCGCGTTTATCGGCGAGAAAGCCCATCGGCTGTTTCCTAGAATGCTATGCGTATTCCGCAGCAGTGGATCAATGCTATTGGGGATGCAGTGCAACATCCGGGCGGTTCGAGGGTCGAATCATATGCGCGCCATAGGCAAGATACAATTCACTCTTATAGTAAAGAACCCGTATTTGCCAGCGTCACCGGGCGTATTATCATTTCCGACAGATTAAGACTGCCGAATAAAACTTGCACCGGGCTCAGGATATTGCAAGCCCGTCCAGATCTTACTACTTCCTTCAGAGCTTCTAGTGGAACAACATTTTACCGTCAAGGATTTTTTCCTATTCTCGTTTCTGGGGCTGTTGCTGGTGATGATCGTGCTGGCCATGTACATGGTGGATCGGCAGTGGACGATGATGGCGCAGATGCAGCGGACGATGGAAGAGCAGGTGGTGAGCCTTCGGGACCTGCGCGATCTGATGCGCACGTTCGAGACCGGCGTGCGCAGTGGCACCATTAGCGCGAGCGCGGCTTCGGCGGCGAATGAGGAGAACCTACCCGACGCGTTCGAGCGTGCTTACCGTGCGACGCAGATGGAAGGATATGCTATCGGCGACTGGCTCATATCTCCGTTTGGCACCGGGCTCAAGACGATAACGCCGCTGATCTCTTCGGATGCCTACGCCGCGGAAGTTCAAGCTTACGTGCTCGAATCCTTACTTTCCCGCAACCCAGATACTCTGGAATGGGAAGGATTCATCGCCGAAGATGATGGCTGGACGGTCAGTAATGACGGGCTCACCATCACCTTCCGAATGCGCGAGGGTTTGACATTCTCCGACGGGCATCCGATGGATGCGGGGGACGTCGCTTTTACCTTCGATTTCATCATGAACGAGAAGATCGCGGCGCCGCGCCAGCGCGCCTACTTTCAGAAGATCGAGAGCGTACAGGCCACCGGCAAGTACGAGGTGGTGTTTCAGTTCAAGGAGCCGTATTTTGAGAGCCTCGCGCTGGCGGGTAGCATGCCGATCCTGCCGGAGCATTTCTACAAGCGCTATCTGGAGCAACCGCTGATATTCAATCAGTCCAAGGGGCTGTTGATGGGCTCCGGCCCTTACCGGCTACAGGATCCCGAAGGCTGGACGCCTGATGCTGGTATCGTGGAGCTTGAACGCAATCCCTATTACTGGGGTCCGATCACGCCCCCGTTCGAGACTTTGTTGTGGAATATCATCGAGAACGACAGCGCGCGCTTGACGACTTTTCGTAATGGCGATATCGATCTTTATGGCGCGCGGCCGCGCGAGTATCAGAAGCTGCTGGATGACACAGGCCTCATGCGCCGCACGCAAAACCTCGACTATATGAGCCCGACCGCCGGGTACAGCTACATCGGCTGGAATCAGGAGCGCAACGGTCGGCCAACGCTATTCGCGGATAAGCGCGTACGTCAGGCGATGACCTACCTGACCGATCGTCAACGCATCGTCGAGGAGATCATGCTCGGCTACGCCGAGGTCGCCGTCAGCCCTTTCAGCCCGCGCAGCCCGCAGCACGACAAGAGCTTGGAGCCGCGCGAATACAATCTGGAGAAGGCCAAACAACTGTTGTCGGAGGCGGGCTATCAGGATCGCGACGGCGACGGCGTGATAGAGAACGCCGACGGCAAGCCGTTTAAGTTCGAGCTGGTCTATTTCCAGGACAATCCGGATACGCAACGCATCGTGCTATTCCTCAGGGATCTGTACGCGCAGGCCGGAATCCTCATGATGCCCAAACCGACGGAGTGGTCGGTGATGATCGACTTGCTAGAACACAAGGATTTCGATGCCATCACGCTGGGATGGACCAGCGGCGTGGAGATCGATATCTTTCAAATGTTTCACAGCAGCCAGACCGTGCCCGGCGGCGACAATTTCATCAACTACAAAAATCCGCGCCTGGACGCGGTGATCGAAAAGGCGCGTTCCACGATCGATGAGGAGGCGCGTATGCCGCTGTGGCATACGGCCGAGCGTATCCTCTACGAGGATCAGCCTTACACGTTCTTGATGCGCAGCAAGAGCCTGGTCTTCATTGACGATCGAATCCATAACGTGCAGACCACCAGGCTCGGTCTCAACAAGGATATACTGCCGGTCGAGTGGTTTGTGCCCGCGGGCATGCAGAAATATACCAACTGATAGCCGTAGCTTAAGGGCGATCCGTGCACACCTACGTCCTGCGGCGGCTGTTGCTGATGATTCCCACCTTGTTCGGCATCACCGTGGTAGTGTTCGCGGTGATGGCGGCGGCGCCGGGCGGCATCAGCGCGCAAAGCCTCATTCAGGGCCAGAACCTGGAACCGGCGGCCCAGAAGGCGCTGGAAGATTACTACAACCGGCTGTATGGCCTGGACCTGCCAGCTCCGGTTCAGTACCTGCGCTGGTTGAACAACATCTCGCCAATCGGCTTTACCTTCGACGACCAGAACAATATCGAAGGTTTCTCCTTCACCAAGGGCTCTGACCTCGGCACCAGCTTCCGCTACGGGCGGCCGGTGCTGGATCTTGTCATGGAACGGCTGCCGATTACCTTGCTGCTCAACATCGTGTCCATCCCCATCGTCTATCTCGTCGCCATCATCATCGGCCTGCGCGCAGCCACCGAGCGAGGCAAGCGCTTCGATGTAACCTCAGGGATCGTGATGCTGGCGCTATGGTCGGTGCCGACGATGCTGACGGGCGTGCTCATGATCGCTTTTCTCGCCAGCGATCAGTACTGGCACTGGTTTCCCGCGGCGGGGCTCAGCGAGGTGCCGCCGGCCTGGCCGATCGAGATCGGTGTGAACTCTGTGCTCCTGGCCGCCGCATGGGCCGTCGGCACGGCTGCCCGCTGGAAACGGGACACGACCGCCCGCCTCGTCCG
>JAPSGG010000043.1 GCA_031177845.1 Chromatiales bacterium | reverse complement strand
TGCGGCGGATATCCGATCGATGCCGCCTCTAATCCTGTCGCCGTTCAGCTACACTCAGGCGCGCACTGCGGGTCGCAAGCTACGCGGCGCGAAGCGATGTGGATTACGGGTGAGGCGGATTTCCACCGCGCGTATGCGGATCTGTTCAGCCAATGGCTCGGCGCGGAGTCCCCCGAGCCGCCGTCGGTGGATTTCGAGAACGAAGCGGTGCTGGTGCTCGCCATGGGTCAGCGCCCCACCGCCGGTTACCACGTTGCGCTTGCCGGTAAGCCGCTTAAGATCGAGAAAGGCATCGCAGTCGTTCCGATCGTGTGGGAAGAGCCCGCGCCGGACAGCTTCCAGGCGCAGGTGCTCACCAGCCCTTGCACCATGATCAAGCTGCCGAGGATGGGCTATGGAGATGTTCGCGTGGTGGATCAGGGGGGACGTGTGCGGTTTGAACTGCCGGCCCCTGAGCAGCCAGGGACTCGAGATAGACCGGCCTTTGCAGGCTCTTGACCTCCCCCAAATCCAAGTTTGTTTGCGCGTTACGGCTTTGCACAGTGCCTATGTCTTAGGCGCTCTCGGAACCCGCGCCCGTGCGCCATAGCCAGGCCGCGATGGCGTCCGGTGCAAGTGGCTCACTGAACAGATAGCCCTGTGCCTCCTCACATCCCAGATGCCTCAAGAGCGCCTTCTGGGACTCGGTTTCAACGCCCTCGGCGATGACCTTGAGCTTTAGTGAATGCGCGAGCGAGACGATCGTGGAGACGATGGCCTGACCGGCGGGCTCGCGCGTCACGTTATCGATAAACGAACGGTCGATCTTCAACGCGTCTACCGGCAGCTTCGCGACATAGCTCAAGGACGAATAGCCGGTGCCGAAATCGTCGATAGCGACCCCCACGCCCATGTCGCGCAGTGCCCGTATGCAGGGAACGTTGCGCTCCACGTCATCCATTATCACGGATTCGGTGATCTCCAGCTCCAGCGTCAGATTTCGCGCGCCGACGTCCGCGAGCACTTCCCTGACCTCATCGATGAAGCGCGCCTCCCGGAACTGTATCGCCGACACATTAACCGCGATTGGCGGCGGCCGTAACCCAGCATCTCGCCAGGCCTGGCAGTCGGCCGCCACCTGGCGCAATGCCCAGCGGCCGACCTCGCGTATCATCCCCGTCGCCTCTAGGATCGGGATGAATTCGGTTGGCTGTACGAGGCCCATATCCTCATCCTGCCACCGGATTAGCGCTTCGATCCCGCTGAGGCTGCCGGTAGCGAGATTCAGCTTGGGCTGATAGTGCATCACGAAGCGCTCGTCTTCCTGCGCGCGGCGCAGCTTATTTTCAATGACCAGAGTCTCTGCAACACGCCGATTCATTGCCGGGGTATAGAACAAGTATTGCCCGCCTGATATTTTTGCATTGGCGAGCGCGGCCTCCGCGGCGGCGAGCAGATTGTCGGCGTGGGCGGCATCATTCGGGAACAGCGCGATTCCCGCTTTGCAGGCAACGCGGAACTCCGCGCCCCCCACGGTCAACGGCTGGCGCACTTGGGGCAGAATCTCCTGCTCAACTAGCCGCGCGATGTCGGTTTCCTCATTGACATCGGGAACAACGGCGGCAAAGCGGTCGCCACTCAAGCGCGCGAGCTTGCCCCGCTCGGCCAAAGCGCTCTGCAGGCGCTGCGCAACGCCTTTGAGCAGCGCATCTCCGACGTGCCGCCCGAATGTATCGTTGATGTAGCGGAAGCGTTCTAAGTCCACCACCAGCAGCGCAAGACGGGTCTCATCGCGGCTCGCCGCATCCACCTGCTGCTGCAGTCGGTCATGAAAGAGGGCCCGGTTCGCAAGCCCTGTCAAGGCATCGTAGTAGGCGAGGTAGTGAAGCTGCTCCTCTTTTTCGATGTTTTCCATGGCGAACGAAATATCGCCCGCGAGCTCAGACAAGAGCTTCATTTCCTCGTCATCGAAATAGCCGGTTTCACGTGCGCACAGCACGAGTACGCCTTTACCCTGTCCCGCCACGACGAGCGGCAGCATCGCCAGCGACCGGCAGCCGCGCGCGAGCGCGCTATCGCGCATCCCCTGCAGCGCCGGATCGCTTTCGACGGCGTCGAAAATGGCAGATTGCCGCTCGCGGATGACGCGTGCCGCGATCTCATCGAATATGGCATCGCGTAACGACAACTGCAGGTTAGCGGCGAGCTCCTTATCCGCGACCTGCTCGATCGCCGAACGGATGCGGCCGGTCCGATCGTCGGCTAAACCTATCCACGCTACCCTGAACTTGCCCTGTTCGACGGCGATACGGCAGGCTTCGGTGAACAGCTCCATACGGTCGCGGATACGCACGATGGCGTTGCTGATGCCGGAGAGCACGCTATAGACCCGGTTCAGGCGCTGAATCCTGTGTTCGTATTGCTTGCGTTGCGTGATGTCCATCAGCGCGCCTATCATGCGCACCGCACGCCCGGCGCCATCACGCAGCACATAGCCGCGGTCCAGCACGGTGGCGACGCGACCGTCCCTATGCAGAAAGCGGTACTCGTCCGACCAGTAACGGGCACCGGTGCTCAGCGTCCGCTGGATCTCGGATAACACGCGCGCGCGGTCTTCCGGATGTATCAGCTTGCTCCAGGCATCCATGTTTGGCGTCAGACTGCCGGGCGGATAGCCAAAACGCTTCTCGAAGCCCTCGTTCCACCACAAGGTGTCGTTGACCACGTCCCAATCCCAGATCACGTCGTTGGTAGCTAGCGCGACCATCTCAAAGCGCTCGGCGGTCTTCTTGAGCTCGTCTGCCGCACCGCGATAACTGGCCTCGGCCTGGCGCCGCGCCGCCTGCTCCCGCGCCAGCCGGAGCGCGCGCTGCACCGCGCTCGGCAGACGCACGAGGTTGTTCTTCAATACGTAGTCGATGGCACCGTGCTTCATCGCGCGGATCGCGGTTTCCTCGCCTATGGTGCCGGAGACGAAGATAAATGGTATGTCCGGCGCCAGCTCGCGCGTAATCTTGAGGGCTGATAGACCGTCGAATGTTGGCAACGCAAAATCGGACAGCACGATGTCCGGCGCGAATTCTCGCAATCCCTCGCGCAGCTCCGCTTCGGTTTCGACGTGCTTGACCGAGCAGCTCAAGCTAGCATTGCGTAACTCGCGGACAGCGAGCTCGACGTCGCTCGCCACGTCTTCCACCAGCAGGATTTTGATTTCTTGATTCAAACGGGCTGCTTGTTAAGAAGCATCCAGTAAAAACCGACCTCGGAGACCGTCTGTGTGAACTTATCGAAGTCAACCGGTTTGACGATGTAACTGTTCACTCCCAAGCTGTAGCTTTTTATGATGTCGCGTTCTTCGGCCGATGACGTCAGCATCACGATGGGAATGGTGCGGGTGGCGATGTCCGCTTTGAGTCTGCGTAGCACTTCGATGCCATCGACCTTGGGCAGCTTCAGATCCAGCAGCACCAGCTTCGGCTGCGCGCCAGTGCGCGAGGCATACTGGCCGCTTCGAAAAATGAAATCCAGCGCGGCGGCCCCATCCTCAACCCAATGCACCCGGTTGAGGAGGTTTTTCCTCTTTAATGCGCGCAGCGCCAACTCGGCATCGGCGCTGTTGTCCTCGACCAGCAAGATTTCGACCTCGTCGTAGTTTTCCATCGCTGTACCTTCAAACTAACAGGCATTCAGATCGCTTCGCTCAGTCGAACTGACAACCATTGCGAGCGAACCCGTACCCCTATGTGAGCGAACCAAGAATCTCTGCGGCGTCCGCCGACGGCGGGGTCGTTTTGTGGGGCAGCTGCAGGGCGGTGGAACCTTTGTGAAGACAGCCGGCATCTCTGCTACGCGCCCTTAGGTAAGGCGAAGTAAAAGGTCGCGCCTTCACCAATGCCGGACTTCGCCCACACTCGCCCTCCATGGCGCGCCACCACCCGCTGCACTATGGCAAGTCCGACCCCAGTGCCCGGAAAATCAGCGGCGCGATGCAGGCGCTGAAACACGCCAAACAGCTTGTCATAGTACGCCATGTCAAAGCCTACGCCGTTATCGGCGACGTAGTAGACGTGCTCTTCGCCATCGGCGTAGCCGCCCGCCTCGACCGCGGGGGCGGCAACCTTGCCGCTAAACTTGTAGGCATTCTGGAGCAGGTTAACCCAGACTTGGCGCAGCAGCGCTCGATCGCCCCAGGCGGGCGGCATTGGCTTGATCGTCAGTTGCGTGCTTGCCGCCTGCTCCACCTCGTCGCAGGACTCGCGCGCTAGCGCTTCCATGTTGACTTCGGCCGAATTTATCTGAGCGCGGCCCAACCGGGAAAAGGCGAGCAGATCGTCGATGAGCTGCGCCATCCGTTGGCTATTGTCGCGGATCAGTTTGATCACGCGCCGGCCTTCTTCGTCGAGCTTGTCCCCGTAATCCTCCTGCAACAAGCGGGAGAAACCATCGACCGCGCGCAGCGGTGAGCGCAGATCATGCGACACTGAATAACTGAAGCTCTCCAGCTCCTTGTTACTCGCCTCGAGTTGTGCCGTGCGCCGCGAAACCTGTGCCTCGAGACCCGCATTGATCAACGCAATTTCCTCACGCGCCCGCCGGTGCCCCTCGATCTCGAGGTTCAGTTGCTGGTTAGTCTCGGCAAGTTCTAAGGTCCGCTCCTTGATCCCCTGCTCCAAACCTTCATTGGCGGCCATCATCTCGCGCTCTGCCCGCGCGCGCAGCGCGTTTTCCCGACGTAGAACGATAAAGCCCCCGGTGAGTAGGCCGAAGCTGACCAGATTGCCGAGCACGATGATCGCGATGGCCTTGCGCGCGCTCAGCCTGGACTCCTCCGCGTGCCGCGCGAGCAGCGCCCGTTCATTGGCGAGCATGATCGCCGCGACCTCTCGGACCGCATCCATCATGCGCTGGGCATTCTCTAGACGCGTCTGAGTGTCCGTTATCCACACCTCGGGTTCTGCCTCGACGATCGAGTCGATCAATGCGAGCGTCTTGGCAACCCGTGCCCTCAGCTCGTCAAAACGTTCGCCCTGGGCCGAACGGCTGGCCACGGTCTCGCGCAAATCTCGCAGCGCAGGCCCTAAGGAGTTCTTTGCCGCAAAATACGGTTGCAAAAACTGCTCATTGGAGGTCAGAAGAAAGCCGCGATAGCCGGTTTCCGCGTCGCGCATCTGCGCGAGCACTCTTTCGATGGTTTCGACCACCTGGTGGCTGCGCGCGACCGCGGCCTCGCGCTCGATGAAGCTCGCGATGCTGGAATAGGAGAACGCGGCGATAGCGGCCAGAATACTTAGCGCGCATAGAAAGCCCACGTTGATAAAGCGATCGCCCGTAGCGTGACCCACAACCGCTATGCGCTCCAAGGAAGCGTTCGCGTGTTCGCCTGCCGTGCGACCGACAAAGGTGTTCGCATCCGAGCCGCTCATGACACTGTGCATCAGCGTGGCGGTGGTTACCTGTGGTTCATGGATCGATGCCATACTCGCGCCCCCAGCGAGCGGCCAATGCTTTTTTCTCGCTGTATTAGATGTGACTTTATCGCGAAATTCAATGGGTTCCTACCGCTTATTTCTCTTTTGTCTAAAGTTTGCGCCAGAGCGCCGCGCGGATCCCGCATCCAGGCTGAGGGCCAGTTGATAGAGACTGTTTTTCTTCTCGCCGATCAGGTCGGCGGTTAGGCGCGCCGCAGTCTTGACCGGCAGCTCGGTCAGCAGTAGTGACAGTAGCCGTCGCGTATCCGGCAGGACTGTCTGCTCTTGAACGTCCTTCGCGCCCTCGATCAGCACGACAAATTCGCCCCGCTGGCGGTTTGAGTCTTGGTTGACCCAGACGCAGAGCGCCTCCAGCGTGTCGCCGTGCAGGTTCTCGAACGTCTTCGTCAATTCGCGCGCGAGCACCGCTTGGCGCTGTGCGCCTAAAACATCGCGCATGGCCTCAAGTGCGGCGCCGATCCGGTGGCTGGATTCGTAGAGGATCAGGGTGCGTATCTCCGCCTTCAATTCCCGCAGCCGCCGTTCACGCGCGCCCGGCCGGGCGGGTAGAAACCCTTCGAACACGAAGCGGTCGGTGGGCAGCCCGGCCGCGCTCAAGGCCGTAATCGCCGCGCTGGGACCGGGAACGGGGGCTACGCGCATCCCCGCCGCGCGCACGGCCGCGACCAGCCGATAGCCGGGATCGCTGATCAGGGGCGTGCCTGCATCCGAGATCAGGGCGATGGATTCGCCGCAATGCAGGCGTGTGAGCAGCTCCTTGGCGCGCGAGGCCTCGTTGTGTTCGTGCAGACTGATCATGGGCGTCGCGATGCCGTAGTGCCGCAACAGCGGGCGACTCCGGCGCGTGTCCTCGGCCGCGATGAGACTCACCGATTGCAAGATTTCTACGGCGCGATAGGTGATATCCGCGAGATTGCCGATCGGGGTTGCCACCACATACAAGACGCCGGGTTCGATTGACACCTGCACAGTCACTCAAGATACTTGTGAGCTATTCCAGAAGTACACGGCTAGTCTTATTGAACAAACCGAAACACCCTCTAGTGCTCAAGGCAGAGGGAATCAGCGACTTTAGTTCTGGCCATTTGGCAAGCAGATTCGACGAGCATATGTTAGCAGACCTATTCCTCAAGTTGGCCGAAGGCCTGCCCTCGATCCAATGACGCGTTCAATCCACCGGATTCTCACCGACCTGATCATCGCCGCGCTGATGGTGTTAACCGCCTGCACCGCGCCGCCCTCGCGCGACGAACCCGTGCCGGAGCCGGGTCCGGACAGGGCGGTCGAGCTGCTGGCGCAGGGCGATCTGAAAGGCGCGGCCGCCATGTTCTGGGAGCAGGCGGAGACCGCGCAATCGCCGCGGCGTGAGGATCTGCAATTACGCGCAGTGGAGGCGGTGCTCACGCCCGAAACCCTGCCGCTGGCCAAGCAGTATCTGAATGCGGTCCTGCAAAAGGATCTGTGGGGCCCCTCGCTGGTGCGGGCCCGCATCGCTCAAGCCAAGATCGCACTCCTGGAGGAGCAGCCTCATGTTGCGCTGGCGGCGCTGCCACCCGGTATCGGCCTGGCGACGCCGCAGTACGAAATTCAGGTGGAAGACCTGCGTGCGCAGGCGTTACTCGCGAGCGGGCGGATACTGGAAAGCGCGCGCGCACGTGCGTCGCTGGCGACAAAGCTCAGTGATCCGCGGGCCCTTGAAGCTAATCGCCAGAAACTGTGGGAGGCGTTAGGACAGGCCAGCGATCAGGAGGTTCTCCGCTGGGCGGAAGAAGCGACGGATGACAAACTGCGTGGTTGGCTGGAGCTGGCCTATATCGCCAAGACCTCGCCTTCGAGCTTGGAGAGCTTCGATCGGCAAGTGGATGCGTGGCGGAAGCGGTATCCCGGTCACCCGGCAGGTCGCGAGACCATCGCGCAGCTGCGCAAAGATTGGCGGTCCCTGCAGCTGCGCCCGCGCCGGATTGCCGTCATGCTGCCCCTGACTGGTGCTTATGGCGGTGTCGCGGAGGCCGTGCTGACAGGCTTCATGGCCGCCCACTACATCGGTGACGAGGCCTCTGGGAAACTCACCATCGAAATCTACGATCTAGGCGATAATGGCGCGGCCGCTTGGGAGGTCTACACGCGAGCCGTGGAAGACGGTGCGGAGTTGGTGATCGGTCCATTGGACAAGGAGGGTGTGGCCGCCCTGGCACGTCGGCAGGACCTGCCGGTGCCGGTGCTGAGCCTCAATTACACCGAGGAGGTCAACGATCCGCCGGAGAATCTCTACGAGTTCGGATTGCTGCCGGAGGACGAGGCCAGACAAGCCGCTGAGCGCGCGTCGCTGGCGGGCCATGACACGGCGCTCGCGCTGGCGCCGGAAGGCGAGTGGGGCGAGCGACTCCTGGACGCATTTCGTGCGCGCTTCGAGGCGCTAGGCGGCACGGTACTGGATACGAATCGTTACGATCCCGAGGCCACCGACTATTCGGTATCCATCAAGGATGTGCTGGGAATCGACGCCAGCGAGCAGCGCTACCAGCAACTGCGCGCGGCGCTCAAGCGCGACATCCAGTTCGAACCGCATCGCCGCCCGGACGCCGACATGATCTTCATGGTGGCCCTGCCGCAGCAGGCGCGGCTGCTGCGTCCGCAGTTGAAGTTCCACTATGCGGCCGACCTGCCGGTGTACGCGACCTCGCACATCTATACCGGTATCGAGGACGCGGCGTCCGACCGTGATATTGACGGGATCATCTACTGCGACATGCCGTGGACACTGAAGGGCGCGAATCCGAACCCGGAGCTGCGTGCCCGGCTCGATAATCTTTTCCCTCAGGAAAGCCAACAATTGCCCAGACTGACCGCACTAGGGTTCGACGCCTACCGACTCATCCCTTATCTGAAGCGCCTGGCCGCGCGGCCCTACGAGCGCTATGCGGGGCTTACCGGC
>JAPSGG010000285.1 GCA_031177845.1 Chromatiales bacterium | reverse complement strand
AGGATGGACCTTATGGATATGTTGAACGGAATGCGCCTTTTTACCGAGGTTGTCAGGGCTAATGGCTTTGCTGCCGCCAGCCGCAAGCTTGGGATGGTGCCATCCTCGGTGTCCCGCCAGATCACTGCGCTGGAAGAGACCCTGGGCGTAAGACTGCTCAACCGCAGCACGCGTCAATTAAGTCTGACGGAAGTCGGCCAGCTTTACTATGAGCAGGCGACGCGTATTCTGTCGGAGTTGGAGGACGCGAATCTCGCCGTCTCGCAGTTCGATGGATCGCCACGCGGCACCTTACGCGTGAGCACGCCTGCGGCATTCGGACGGCTTCATGTCACGCCAGCGCTTTCGCGGTTCTTGACCCGCTACCCCGAACTGCGCGTGGAGTTGACGGCGACCGACCAAGTTGTTGACCTTGTTGAGGCCGGGATCGACGTGGCGGTGCGTATTGGCGCTCTGCAGAGTTCGAGCCTTATCGCGCGCAAGCTTGCCGCGCATCGCTACGTGATCTGTGCAAGCCCAAGTTACTTCGATCGACACCAAGCGCCGCAGCGCCCGCAGGATGTCGCTCATCACAATTGCCTTACCTATAAGTTCGCGGGCGGCCCAGTGGTGTGGTCATTTAGGGGGCCGCATGGAGCGGAGCAGGTCGAAGTCTCCGGCAATTTGCAGGCCAACAGCTTCGGTGCGCTTAAGTCAGCGGCATGCCTCGGTCTTGGCCTTGCTATATTGCCAATCTGGAGCGCGATGCCTTGCTTGAAGAGCGGTGAACTACAAACGGTGTTACGTGAGTACACCGTCTCGCCGAGACAAGGCGAGACCGAGGGGGGGATTTACGTCGTTTACCCTCACAAGAAGCTTGTTTCGAAGAAGGTGCGGGCCTTCGTTGACTTCATGGTTGAATATATCGGCAACCCGCCGTATTGGGAGCTCAGCTGTGCGTCTTGGCCTATCCGCAAAAAGGATTTGGAGAACAGGATGAAGCGCCTTACAGACTCTTAATCGGAACAAAGCAGCGCGGCGGTATCGCGCGACACCAATCCATTTCCTATCGCGCGAGTTCTGCTGGCTCCTCGTTTTAGGTAGGCCGTTCCGTCTCATTTGGCTTCGGATCGTCACC
The DNA here is from genome assembly GCA_031177845.1 of Chromatiales bacterium. Classification (GTDB taxonomy): domain Bacteria; phylum Pseudomonadota; class Gammaproteobacteria; order JACCYU01; family JACCYU01; genus JAPSGG01. The sequence goes on along the minus strand of JAPSGG010000285.1, from coordinate 2,410 downwards.
TAGAGGCTGATCGAGGCTTCTTCAGATTTTAGAATGGGAGGTCTGGACGGAGCCGACCTGGCACGGCGGTGGCGATCAGCCGTTCTCCCGGCTCAAGGCACGGCCTCGCACTGCCAGGGCATAATAGATAATGGCCAGCATCGCGATCAGTATCAGCGCGAGATAACCGATCACGCCATCGTAGTGGCCGACGAGAAATGCGAGATCGGCGTCGTAATCAGCGTCGGTCCAATCCTTGGTCAACTTGATCGCAAGTACCCAGCCCGCGTGCAGGCCGATGCAAGCGGCGATGTTGCCGGTCTTCGCCCGAACCAACGCCAGAAACATGCCCACCGAGAATAACGCCAGAAATGAATCCACGATGTTGTTCGGATTGGCATACTGTTCAAATAAGTGCGCCAAAACCACTAAACCGCTGTACCACTCCAGCTGATCAGCCGGCACCTCATACCGTGTTTTCAGAAAATGCAGGACTGCGTACAGCAGGCTGGTCAACACGCAGGCTGGCCATAGACCGCTATGGCGATGTACCGCGGTGAACATCGCACCTCGGAAGAAGGTCTCTTCGATTAGAGCGACCACCAGGCCGATGATTAATCCCTCAAAGGCGGCCAACATGAAATCGGGCCACGCAAAGATCCACCCAGGTGCTACCGGGCGAATATCCAAGGCAATCAAGGTCAACACCAGCGGCAGCATGATAATGATGCCAGCCAGCAGTCCCACCAGCATGGTGGTGATGAACTGGCGCGGCGGAAGCGCATAGCCGAGCGCCTGTCTATTATTGAGGTTTAGGTGGCGTAGAAAAGACGTAAGGCCAATCAGCGCGACCACCATGGCGCCGCGCGTGACGTAGCGGTACATCGGCTCGTCGATCACGGGCCTGAGGGCCAAGTAAGCGGGGTAAGCAAGTAGGGCGCCGATGATGAGCGCGATCGCGAGATAGGCGATGAACATTGCGGTCGGCTGCATGCTGATTGTCGCTCGGTGGAGTCGCGTGCGGAGAACAGGCGGTATAATGCATGCGCTCGTGCCCAGTTGCCAGACCAAGCCATAGAGGCACGGTAGTAAAAGCCCGACGGACACGTCTTGCGTCGGGGATGCACGGTCCTCCGTTACGCCTGTATAATCTCGGATAGGTGCACAGGTCGCTCCGGAACGCGCGAAAGTGGCGGAATCGGTAGACGCGCTGGTTTTAGGTGCCAGTGGGGCAACCCGTGAGAGTTCGAGTCTCTCCTTTCGCACCACATTGCCAATTCACACCAGGACCGGTGTGATTGTCCCACCATCAGGGATCTTTGCCTCGATCCTTAAGGTTCTACTCAATGCAGGTATCGCTGGAATCGACAAGTAGCCTCGGCCGCAAGATGACCGTCGAGGTGCCCGCCGAGCGCATCGATCCCGAAGTCGAGAAGCGGCTCAAGTCGATGAGCCAGCGCGTCAAGGTGGCCGGCTTCAGGCCCGGCAAGGTGCCATTTCGGATCTTGAAACAGCGCTTTGGGGAACAAGTATTGCAGGAAGTCACGAACGAGGTGCTGCGCGCCAGTTTCGCGGAGGCGGTTGCTCAGAATGAGCTGCGGCCCGCAGGTGGCCCGCGGATCGAACCTAGTGAGCTGGGCGAAGGTCGCGGGCTCAAGTACACGGCGGTCTTCGAGGTCTATCCGGAATTCGAGTTGGCGGATGTGGAGGGTCTAGAGATCAAGCGGCCGCAAGTCGAGATCACTGACGCCGACATCGACCGCATGATCAAGCGCCTTCGCGAACAGCGCAAGACTTGGGATATCGTTGAGCGTCCGGCACAGAAGGGGGATCAAGTCGTCATCGACTACAAGGGTTCTATCGACGGCGCGTCCTTCGAAGGCGGCGAGGGAGAGGATATGCCAGTCGAGCTGGGCGCCGGGCGCATGCTGAGCGGCTTTGAGGACCAGCTTGCCGGAGCGAGCGCCGGTGACGATAAGACGGTGCAGATAAGCTTCCCCAAAGATCACCATAAACAGGATCTCGCAGGCCAAATGGCCCATTTTGACGTAAAGGTCAAGCGCGTATTGCAACCGAGGCTACCTGTGGTGGATGAGGATTTCGCGAAGTCCTTGGGCGTTGCCGAGGATGGCGTGGAGGGCCTGCGCAAGGCGGTGCGGGCCAACCTGGAGCGCGAACGCGAGCAGCGAATTCATACGCGCATCAAAACGCAGGTCATGGAAGGATTGTTGCAGCGCAACGACGTCGAGTTGCCCGAAGCGCTGGTCAAGCAGGAGATCGAACGCATCCGCCATCAGGTGATGGAGAGGTCGGGTGAGACTGATGAACAGCGCTTTCCTGACGAGCTGTTCGCGGAAGAGGCGCGTCGGCGCGTGAAGCTTGGATTGATCATCGGCGAGATTATTCGCAAACAAGAGCTCAAGCCCGATGA
>JAPSGG010000042.1 GCA_031177845.1 Chromatiales bacterium | reverse complement strand
GACATTAAGGGACGCATCGAGCAGATCCGCCAGCAGATCGAGGAGACCACCTCCGATTATGACAAGGAGAAGCTGCAAGAGCGCATGGCCAAACTCGCCGGGGGTGTGGCCGTGGTCCGGGTGGGAGCTGCCACCGAGGTCGAGATGAAGGAGAAGAAGGCGCGCGTGGAAGATGCCCTGCACGCCACCCGCGCAGCGGTAGAAGAAGGCGTGGTGCCGGGCGGCGGTGTCGCACTGCTTCGCGCGCGCGCGAAGCTCAAAGGTTTGAAGGGCGACAACGAAGACCAGAACGTCGGCATCCGGATCGCCATGAGAGCGATGGAGGAACCGCTGCGCCAGATCGTGCACAACGCCGGCGAGGAGGCATCGGTTATCCTTGCCAAGGTCGAGGCCGGCGAGGGGAACTATGGTTACAACGTCGCCACCGGCGAGTTCGGCGATCTGGTCAAGATGGGCATTCTAGATCCGACCAAGGTGGCCCGCACGGCGCTGCAAAACGCGGCCTCAATCGCCGGACTGATGGTTACGACCGAGGCCATGGTGGCCGAGTTGCCCAAGGAAGAGGAGCCCGCGCCCGGTGGTCATCCTGGCATGAGCGACATGGGCGGCATGATGTAAGCGTAGCCTTCAAAGGCGCCATTCGAAAGGCCCCGCAGTGCGGGGCTTTTCTTTTAGGTAATACCTCATCAAACTGGGTCGGGGTTTAAGCTCGTTGATACAGGGCTCTAGAGAGCCATAATGATCGGTCATGCACGTTGATCCCATTACCGGCCTGCTGACGGGAGTTCGTTATCTATCCTCACCGAATGCCGATGAGCGCCCGGCAGGCTGCATACCGGAACTGATCGTCATTCACGGCATCAGCCTGCCTCCCGGCGAGTTCGGTGGTCCGTGGATAGACGCGCTCTTTACCAACCGCCTCGATCCCAACGCGCATCCCTATTTTTCTGGCCTATGCGGACTTGAGGTCTCCGCGCACGCCCTGATCCGTCGCGATGGTGAGGTGGTGCAGTACGTGCCCTTCCAGCGCCGCGCCTGGCATGCGGGCGCGTCGAACTATTGCGGCCGCGCGCGTTGCAATGATTTCTCGATCGGCATTGAGCTGGAGGGTACCGATAATCTAGCCTATACGGCGGAGCAGTACCACCGGCTCGCCGCGTTGATAGGCGCCCTGATCAAAGCCTATCCATCGCTTTCGCGTGAGCATATCGTCGGGCATGCCGACATCGCGCGTGCGCGCAAGACCGATCCCGGTCCGGCTTTCGATTGGGCACGGCTTCGCCACCTGCTAGAGGTTCGTACATGAGTCCTTTCGCGCGCGCGGCCATTCTGGCCGCCAAGGCCGCCGAGGCGGTGATCGAACACTACTATCATGGCAAGTTCGAGGTGCGACTCAAGGCCGACCAGAGCCCGGTAACGGTCGCCGACGTCGAGGCGGAACAGATCATCAAGGGCCTGATCACAGAGGCCTTTCCCGAGCACGGCTTCTACGGCGAAGAGACCGGCCGCATCCGTCCGGACGCCGAGTACGTGTGGCTCATCGACCCGATCGACGGCACCAAGAGCTTCGTGCGCGGTTATCCCTTCTTCTCGACCCAGATCGCCTTGATGAATCAAGGCCGCCTAATCCTGGGGGTCTCCAACGCGCCGATCGCGGGCGAACTCGCGTACGCCGAGCGCGGTTCCGGCGCCTTCCTCAACGAGCAGCCGGTCCGCGTCAGCAACATAGCCTCCATCGAACAGGCCGCGCTCAGCTTGGGCAATATCAAGACCTTGGCCGCCGCCCCGCAGTGGTCGCGCCTTGCGGATATTGTTCAAAAGGTCAATCGCACGCGCGGTTATGGCGATTTCCTGCACTACCACATGCTCGCGGCTGGCAAGCTTGACATCGTGTTGGAGTCCGATGTCAATATCCTGGATATCGCGGCGTTGTCCGTCATCATCGATGAGGCCGGCGGTCGGTTCACCGATCTCGCCGGCAGGCCGCTGGGGCTTGCTACCACCACGGTGCTGGCGGCGAGCACGCCGGCTTTGCACGAGGAGGTCAGAATGATGCTGGAAGCAGAGATCGTTTAACCGCAGAGGTCGCAGAGCACGCAGAGAAGATCCAATCGATTCCTTTATACGTATCCTTCTGCGATCTCCGCGTGCTCTGTGGTTAGATCGCGCAGTACGCTAAGCTTGCAGCGACCGCCACTGCCCGTTGATCAGTCCTTCGATCGGACGGAAGCGCGTCTTATAGCTCATCTTGCGGTTGCCGGCGATCCAATAGCCGAGGTACACATAGTCCAGCCCGCGCCGGCGCACCTCTTCGATCTGCCACAATATCGCGTGGGTGCCTAAGCCCCGCCTACGTTGGTTGGGCTCGAAGAAGGTGTACACGGCGGATAAACCCTCGGCGACCCGATCGCATACCGAGACAGCCATCAGCGTGTCATTCAAGCGAAATTCCACGAACAGGGTCTCAGCCCAGGCGCAGCTAAGAAAGTCGAGGTAAGATTGCGGCGTGGGATTGTCCATCTCGCCGCCGGCGTGACGGCCTCGCTGGTAACGCCTATAGAGCGTGAAATGCTCGGCCCGGTATCCTTGCGGCACGATGTAGACGTTGAGATCCCGATTCACATTCCAGTTGCGGCGTTGGCTACGATTGGGCTGAAACCGCGCTACCGGGATACGGGTGGGAACGCACTCTCCACAGCCAGGGCATTGAGGCCGATATAGGTGCGAGCCGCTGCGCCGGAACCCTTTGTCGATCAAGCGTCCGTAGAGGGGCGTATTAATTCTGGCACGCGGGTCGGCGAATACGTTGATCGCCTCGCGACCGGGTAAGTAAGCGCAGCGCTCTGGCGGAGTGACATAGAAGAGCACAGGCAGGGAGTGCGTCATCGGGTCTAATTGGAGCTAACAGGCGCGGCTAAGGCGACCGACTGCGCAGTACCTTGGGGCGCCCCAAAGAGGTTTGCCCATCGTGTTAAGATAAACACTTTCTTCCTCCGCCTCAATCAGGTGATACCGCCGCGACGTGGCGATGCATCTCTCGATCGTTCGAGCGTCAATTATGGGACTAACGATGCCAAACGAGGACACCCACGCATTGCTACGCGAGATTCTCACCAAGCGGATCCTAATTCTGGACAGCGCCATGGGGACCATGATCCAGGGCTATCGCTTAGGCGAGGACGACTATCGCGGCAACCGCTTCAAGGACTGGAAGTCCGATCTCAAGGGCAACAACGATCTGCTATCAGTGACCCAGCCTGACATCATCCGCGAGATTCATGCAAAAAACCTGCAAGCCGGCGCGGACATCATCGAGACTAATACGTTCAACGCCACGCGCATCGCCATGGCCGACTATCACATGCAGGATTTGTCGCGCGAGATCAACGCGGCGGGGGCTAAGCTCGCGCGGACTACGGCCGATGAGTTCAGCAAGCAAGATCCGGACAAGCCACGCTTCGTGGCGGGCGCCTTAGGGCCGACTAATCGCACCGCGTCCATCTCGCCGGATGTCAACGATCCGGGCTTCCGTAATATCAGTTTCGACCAGTTGGTGCAGGCGTATTACGAATCCACCTCCGGTTTGGTCGAGGGCGGCGTCGATATTCTGCTCATCGAAACCATCTTCGACACCTTGAACGCCAAGGCCGCGATCTTTGCATTAAAGAAGTATTTCGACGACAACGAAGTGCGCCTGCCGGTGATGATCTCCGGCACGATTACCGATGCCTCCGGCCGGACGCTGACCGGCCAGGTTACCGAGGCATTCTGGAATTCGGTGCGTCACGCTGAGCCTATCTCGATCGGTCTCAACTGCGCGTTAGGTGCGAAGGAGCTGCGGCCGTACATCCAGGAGCTTGCCGGCATCGCCGACACGCATGTCTCGGCCCACCCCAATGCCGGGCTCCCTAACGAGATGGGCGAGTACGAGGAGACTCCGGAGAGCATGGCTGAGCAGCTGGGCGAGTGGGCCGCGAGCGGGTTTCTCAATATCGTCGGCGGCTGCTGCGGAACCACGCCGGACCACATCGAGGCGATCCGCGAGGCCGTCGAAATGCACGCGCCGAGAAGGATTCCGAAGCCGTCCATCAAGTGCCGGTTGTCCGGTCTGGAGCCACTCAACATCGGCGAGGATTCGCTGTTCGTCAACGTTGGCGAGCGTACGAACGTGACCGGCTCGAAGCGTTTCTTGAAGTTGATCAAAGATGAAAATTACGAGACGGCGCTGGAAGTCGCCCTCCAACAGGTGGAAAACGGCGCACAGATGATCGATGTCAATATGGACGAGGGTTTACTTGAATCAAAGGAATGCATGGTCAAGTTCCTGAGCCTGGTAGCCTCGGAGCCGGACATCTCCCGCGTGCCGGTGATGATCGATTCCTCGAAGTGGGAGGTGATCGAAGCGGGCCTCAAATGCATTCAGGGCAAGGGCGTGGTCAATTCGATCTCACTGAAGGAAGGCGAAGAGAGGTTCATCCAGCAGGCCAGACTGATACGCCGCTATGGCGCGGCGGTGGTGGTCATGGCCTTCGATGAGGGCGGCCAAGCCGAGACGGTCGAGCGCAAGGTGGCGATCTGTACACGCGCATACAAGATCCTCACCGAGAAGGTGCATTTCCCGCCCGAGGACATCATCTTCGATCCCAACATCTTCGCCATCGCCACCGGCATCGACGAGCACAACAACTATGGTGTCGCTTTCATCGAGGCCACGCGCAAGATCAAGGAAACGCTGCCGCACGCCATGGTATCTGGCGGTGTGTCCAACGTGTCGTTCTCGTTTCGCGGCAACAATCCGGTACGCGAGGCGATTCATGCCGTGTTCCTCTATCACGCGATCAAGGCCGGGATGGATATGGGTATCGTCAACGCGGGCCAGCTCGCCATCTATGAGGACATTCCTGAGGAACTGCGCGAGGTCGTCGAGGATGTGGTACTGAATCGCAGCGACGGCGCTACCGAAAAACTGCTTGACATCGCGGAGAAATATCGGGAAGGCGGTGGCGAGAAGCAGAAGGCGAACCTCGAATGGCGCGAGTGGCCCGTGAACAAGCGCCTGGAACATGCGCTGGTCAAGGGCATCGCCGATTACGTCGAGGACGATACCGAGGAGGCGAGGCAGAAGGCAGGAAAGCCGCTGGAGGTCATCGAAGGTCCGCTCATGGATGGCATGAACGTGGTGGGCGATTTGTTTGGCGCCGGCAAGATGTTCCTGCCGCAGGTGGTCAAGAGCGCGCGCGTGATGAAAAAAGCGGTGGCCTATTTGCTGCCGTACATGGAGGTCGAGAAGGACGAGCACACGCAGACTAAGGGCAAAATTGTCATGGCCACGGTCAAGGGCGATGTGCACGACATCGGCAAGAACATCGTGGGCGTCGTGCTCCAGTGCAACAACTATGTGGTGATCGATCTCGGTGTGATGGTTCCCTGCGAGAAGATTCTCGAAACGGCTAAAAAGGAACACTGCGACATCGTCGGTTTATCTGGCCTGATCACGCCCTCCTTGGACGAAATGGTGCATGTGGCCACGGAGATGCAGCGTCTGAATTTCGACTTGCCGCTCTTGATCGGCGGGGCCACGACATCCAGGCTTCACACGGCGGTCAAGATCGAGCCCAACTACGATCATCCGGTGGTGCACGTGGCGGATGCCTCGCGGGCGGTGGGCGTGGTCGGTAAGCTCATGAGCAAGGCCAACCGCGAGAAGTTTGCGGCGGAAACCCGCGAGCTGTACGCCAAGATTCGCGAACAGCGCGCAGGCCAAGGCTCCAGCCGCAAGTACGTGAGCCTGAAAGTCGCGCGCGCCAACAAGCTTCAGACTGATTGGTCTAAGCGAAAGCCGGTGAAGCCGACCTTCTTCGGGACGAAGGTATTCTACGATTACCCGCTGAAGGAACTGGTCGAGCGCATCGACTGGACGCCCTTCTTCTCCGCTTGGGAGCTTTCCGGCCGGTATCCCAAGATCTTCGATGATGAAACCATAGGCAAAGAGGCGCGCAAGCTGTTCGATGACGCGCAGGCGATGCTGAATATGGTGATCGAAGATAAATGGCTCACCGCGCGCGCGGTAATCGGTTTTTTCTCAGCCAATACCGTCAACGATGATGACATCGTGCTGTACACGAATGATGAGCGCAGCGAGGTATTGACCGTGCTGCATCACATCCGGCAGCAGATGGAGAAGACTTCTGGCAAGCCGAATTTTTGTCTGGCCGACTTCATCGCGCCGAAGGACAGCAGCGTCAAAGACTATTTAGGCGCGTTCGCCGTCACCGCGGGCCACGGCATCGAAGAGCACATCAGGCGCTTTGAGCAGGATCATGACGATTATTCGTCGATCTTGCTGAAGGCCGTTGCAGATCGTCTGGCCGAGGCGTTGGCCGAGCGGATGCACGAGCGGGTACGTAAGGAATTCTGGGGCTACGCGAAGGATGAGGTCCTTTCCAATGAAGAGCTTATCAAGGAGCACTACACCGGCATCCGCCCCGCGCCTGGATATCCCGCGTGCCCGGAGCACACCGAAAAGGCGACCCTGTGGAAGCTGTTAAGGCCCGATGAAAATATCGATCTTAAATTGACCGAGAGCTTTGCGATGGTGCCCACGGCGTCGGTGTCGGGTTGGTATTTCTCGCATCCAGAGTCGCGTTATTTCGGCACCGGCAAGATTCAGAAAGATCAGGTGCAGGATTACGCCAAGCGCAAAGGCATGAAGCTGCAAGACGCCGAGCGCTGGCTGGCGCCGGTGCTGGCGTATGATGCCTAACGTTTAATGGCAGAGGTCGCAGAGAACGCTCTCCTGGATTCCGACTTTCGCCGGAGTGACGATTTGATAACGACGCTATTATTCAGCGTCTTTTAATAGGATGCTCTTTGCGTGCTCTGCGGTAAATCCACAGCGTCGTCAGTGCGCCGCGCCATGCCGCCGCCTGTATTATCTAGCCTTCCCCGGGCTCTCTCCGCAGCCGCTTAATGTCGCTGCGGCGGCGTTTGTCCGCGAGCCGACGCTGTTTCGCTGCGGCCGTGGGGCGGGTCTTTTTGCGCGGTGTCGGCCTCTCGGCCGCTTTGCGGATCCATCCAATCAGTCGTTCGATCGCATCTTGGCGATTGCGCGTTTGCGTGCGGTAGCGCCTGGCGTCGATCACAAGCCAGCCTTCGCTGGTCATCCGCCGACCGGCGAGGCGCATCAGCCGCGCGCGAACGTCCTCGGGTAATGCAGGAGAGCGGCTCGCGTTGAACCGCAGTTGCACCGCCGTCGAGACCTTATTGACGTTCTGTCCGCCAGGCCCGGAGGCGCGAATAAAGCGCCATTGCATTTCGTCCTCGCGAAGAACGATGCCACGAATGCCGATGCTGATATCGCTATCGCTAATGTCTGGCCCTGCCGAAGTATAAAAATGGGATGCCCGGAGTGGGCTGTAACTAGATCTGAGTCGGTCAGGTTGCCGTGAGGCCACCTAAGTGGCCGTCAGGTCACCTAACGATAGTCTACGTTGCTTCACAACGTGACTTAGGTTCATTGGGGTACGTTCCGCTCATCACCATTATCTGGCGCATGGGAGGTGTCCTACGGATTTGGATTTCTCCGCCCGCGCAGCCTGCCCCGGGTATTGCCGAATGGGCGCTCACTCAAAATGTCCCGTGAACATACCGCCAGAAGCTGAATCAACTTATTCTGTCTGGCTGACGACATTAGAGTTGGCTCACTCCACCCGCCCCCACGTCTGACTGCGGCCGAGCAGCGGGATACCGATGTAGCCGCGGACCTCAAGCGATTCACCCTCCTTAGCCATCGACATCGTGGCGTTGTAGACCTTGCCATTCTTCGGATCCATGATGTGCCCGCGCCAAATGCCGCCTTCGCGTTGCATGTCGCGGATGATGGGCAGGCCCAACACCGGTGCATCCTTGATCTCACCCTCGCATTCAGTGCAGCGCGCGGGCTCGCCATCTTTCGGCTGCGACAGAATTTCGTCGACCCAACCGTAGAGGGTACCATCCTCCCGCCGCTGTATCTCGATGATGGCGTCAGCCTCGCCGGTATCATCATCGTAGGCCGTCCAGCGGCCGACTGGGGACGGCTCGCCCGCCAATGCCTGGAGGCTACTCAGCAGTAAGGCCGCGCAGATCGTTTTCGCTGATAAGTGCATTGATTTTCTAAGGCACGTATTAAGCGCGATGATGCAGTTCATCATCTGGGGTAAGCGGTGCTCCCATGTAAGTATTCCAGGTTCTTTGGTCGACTGGGAACTCATGCGCCGGTCATAACTATAAACGGTCTGTTGATTGGGGATTTAACCGTCCGACTGGTCAGGGCTGCCGCACGTACCGGGCGATCTTCTCGCGAGTGACGGCATCGGGTAGACGGCCGGTGCCGGCCTGCAAGTTGTCGACCAGATGCTTAGGATCGGAGGTAGCCGGAATGGCGCAGGTCA
>JAPSGG010000284.1 GCA_031177845.1 Chromatiales bacterium | reverse complement strand
GCGCAGGCGGAGCCGCCGCGCGACCGCGGCGAGATGGATCTGCATCTCCACGATCGAGAAGAATTCGCCCAGACAGCGCCGCTGGCCCATCGAAAAGGGGAAGTACGCGAACTTGTGCCGCCCACGGCTGGCTTCCGGCGCGAACCGCTCCGGCTGAAACACTTCGGGTTTCACCCAGAATCCGGGATGCCGGTGCACGAAATAAGGCGCTATGAAGATGTCGCTATTGGAAGCGATGCAATAACCGTAAATACAATCCTCGTTCAGCGCTCTTCTGCTGAACAGCCGAACGGGAGGGCATAGCCGCAGCGTCTCATCGATGATCTGCTTGGTGTAGACCAGCTTGGGGAGGTCATCGAAGCTGGGCATGTCATCCGACAACTGGCCCTCGACCTCGGCGTGCAGCTTTGCCTCCGCTGTCGGATGCTCCGATAGCAGGTACCATGCCCAATTTAAGGTGCTGGCCGTGGTCTCGTGACCGGCCACGATCAAGGTCGTGACTTCGTCAATCAGCGCCTTGTCGTTCATTGCCCTGCCGGTCTCCCTGTCGCGCGCGTCGATGAGCATCGAGAGGATATCGGGAGGTCGCCGATCTTGCCCGCGCCTGTGTGCGATGATCTCCATGACCTGACGGGTTAAGGCCCTGAACTTGAATGCCAGTTGCAGATCGCCCACGGAGTCCTCGCTCAGGATCGAAAACGGATTGTGGCCTGCGCGCGCGGTCATCGCATCCAGGTCTTCGCCGAAGATCGCGCGCAGCACGGTTTCCAACGCGAGCTCGCTGGTCTCGCTCGTGATGTTAATCTTCTCGCCTCTCTCGGCTTTTATCGTCCATCGTCGCAGTAAACCACGATTCAGCTCCCGCATGGTCTCTGAGAGTTACGCCATGACCTGACGATGAAAGGCTGGCTGGATCATGCGCCGCTGCGCCTTCCAGGACTCGCCGCCGCTGACGATAATCCCATTGCCGAGCAGCATCTTCACCCACTCAAAACCGACTCCCTTGATATAATTCTGCGCCCGGCCGACCAGGACATGCTTGATGTAGTCCGGGTGATAGATGACGTAGGCAGGCGCTTTGCGCGCGAGCGGCTCGAGCTTGCAGATGTCACCGTGGCGCTCGAACAATTCCGAGATCAGCGCGAAGGACGCATCGTTCGGGTGAATATCAAACCGCTCGACGGGCCCCGCAAGCAGCCGCCGAGAAGTCAGGCTTTGGGTCATGAATTGTGTGGAGATCGAAGCAAAGCCCGACGCGGGGCTCGAATGACAGTAACTGTATATTACACCTGGATTCCGGACAACCTCACGGGCGCGCTCGAAGAGCGCTGGCTCTCGGCACTGCCTCGCGGTAAGCGCGATGCCATCCGCCGCATGCGCTTCGAAAAAGGCCGCGCAGCCTCCCTGCTCGGTTTGCAATTGCTAAAGCGCGGTATGCATTCATTAGGCCTCGGTGATTTTGAACTGGCCACATTGAGCTTTCCGCGTGGCGGTAAACCCCATGGCGATTTGCCCGCCGACTTCAATATCTCGCATTCCAAAGACATGGTCGTGTGCGCGGTCGCTACCGGCACGAGGGTCGGGATCGATACGGAGAGGCTGCGCAAGATCAAGATCGAATCCTTCCAGCGATTCTTAAACCCTCGCGAGCGAGCCTGGGTCGGCGAGGATAGCCGCCGATTCTTCGAGCTGTGGACGCAGAAAGAGGCCGTCGTCAAAGGCCACGGCGACGGCGGTATTGCCAACTTGAGAAAGGTGAGCATCGAGCAAGGTAAGGCAACGATCGGCTCCCAAATCTGGATGCTGCATGAGCTCACGATCCATCCGGACTACATGACGCATGTAGCGATCGACCGCGACGAGGCAGTCAGGTTTCTGGAGGTCAGCTATCTCGCCGTCACGGGATAACCGGCGCCGCGGGTACTTAAGGAGCCTCAATGAAAGGCTAAGTGTCTGTTTAAAGAGACATTATTGTAGAAGGATTGCGTGAGATATCAACCAAAGTACCAACTTTTTCAAAAAATGCGTCGTTCACGCATCGAGAGCCGACCGCTAGAGTAGATGAGCATTAGCTTCGGTATTCCGAAAAGCATGTCTTCATGAACGCACGCCGTGCCCTGCTGACGTGCCTTGTATCGCTTTCACTTGCAACGGCGACAGTGGCCGATACGCTCACCGGCCGCGTCGTCAGTATCACGGACGGCGACACACTCACTGTCCTCGATGCTCGTAACGAGCAGCACAAAATCCGTCTATCGGGCATTGATGCGCCCGAGCGCGGCCAGCCGTTCGGAACCGCCTCGCGCGACCATCTCGGCGAGCGGGTGTTCGGCAACCACGTCAGTTATCGAATACGATAAGTGCGACCGCTACGGCCGCATTGTCGGCAAGGTCTTGGTCAACGGCCAGAATGCAAACCTAAAGCAGATCGAGACTGGCCTAGCTTGGCACTACTAAGGAATACCAGGATGAGCAGAATCCGTTAGACCGCCAGATCTATGCGGACACCGAGATCGAGGCCCGGCGCGAGAAGCGCGGTCTGCGGCAAGACCCTCATCCGATCCCGCCATGGGATTGGCGCAAAGGCGTGCGGCAGCTCTCCGCGCATAAGGCCATCGCGCCTACGAATACCAAGTGTGCCGTCAAGCGCACCTGTGGCCAGATGGCCTCCTGCGATGACGCCATGCGCTACCTGCGCCAGTGCGGCGGCAGCGGCATCGATGGGCATGGGGATGGGGTGCCCTGCGAGGCCCTGTGTCGCTAGGTATGGCCTCTGAGTCTTCAGCCGACCGCCAGCAGCACCAGCGCCAGTTGCTTGCGCAGCTCACACGTCAGATCCCGGCGCTGATTCAGGCGATCGAACGGGGCGAAAGGACATCGACGACAACCGAACGCCAAGCGACAGCGGATGTGTTCGTTTGCCCGCAGATGTGCCTTTACAGGTCGCGCTTCATTAGTGCCTTGAGGAATGTTTAACGATCAAAATACGTCATCGAAGTTCCCGCTCAAAGGCCGACCATTCAAAGCCGCTTTCACACACGACGGACAGCAGATCGCCTTCTTTCAGGACCTCCTCTGGATTTGGACACGCCTGTACTCTTCCTTCTCGAATAAGCGCGAGGAGATTTACCCTGTCACCAGTCTGTCGACCAACTTCGAGTATCCTCATGTGGAGCTCATTCCATGCCATCCCAAGGACATGCTTCGGTGTAACGGTGCACGGATTTGCGCCCTCCGAGTTTTTTAGGAGATGTTCAACAATAGCAGCCGAGTATGGATCCTGACATTCCTGCACGAGAGCCAGTATGTCCAAGCCTTCGGACACGGGCGTCGAGGGAAGATTCTCAAACATCCATTCATTCTTGCTATCAACAAGCACGTGCATGATCCTTACTTTATTCCCACAAAACTCAGCGATGAGAGATACGATCATTCGTGTTGATCCGTCACTGTCCACTTTGCCAGGCGTTACCGGGAAGACAATTGCCGCTTTGTTCTGGAGAAGTCCAGCGCGCTTGTACGTGTCTTTGTCGAGAGTGCTCCCTGACAA
>JAPSGG010000283.1 GCA_031177845.1 Chromatiales bacterium | reverse complement strand
GACCTCCGCGAGGCCATCGCCGACAAGTACGGGCGGCTGTACCGCATGCCGGTGGACCCCGATCGGGACGTCACGGTGACGTGCGGCGCCACGGAGGGGATGATCGCCTCCATGCTCGCCGGGATCGAGCACGGCGAGCATGTCATCGAGGGGCTCGCAACACTCGTAAGGCCACACGCCCGCCACCAGCGCGTCACGCTCGAAGTCGATCTGCCCTCTGAACCCAGTCCGGTCTTCGGAAATGCCGGGCAGATCAAGCAGGCCTTGCTCAATGTCACGCTCAACGCGCTGGAGTGCGTGCCGGAAGGCGGACGCGTGGACATCCAGCTCACCGCCCATCCATCTGTGGCGCTGATCGCGATTAGCGACAATGGGCCCGGTATCCCCGCCGCGTTGCAGTTCAGCATCTTCGACATGCACTTCACCACCAAGGAAACCGGCACCGGCATCGGCTTGTACGTCGCGCGCGAGGTGATAGAAAACCACGGCGGAGAAATCCGCTTGGAAAGCAAGCTCGGCGCGGGCACCTGCTTCCACATCCCCCTGCCGCTACATCGTGCCAGCCGCGAGGCCGAAACGGCCCTAGAGGCCGCGGGCGAGGGTCGCTGAGTCAAAGTGGTTTGATAAGTCCTCGCGGCACAGTCCGTTCTACTGAAGTGCGGAAAATGCAGCTTGCGGAGCATAAGTTTCAGGGGCCGCGGTTCTCAGACGGCAGGCAGGAATTAAGGAGTCAATTGGCTTGCGGCGTGAAGTAAGCGGCCGGGCCATTACTGGCACGATCGATGCTTTACCCGGTTCACTGGATGATCAAGTGAGAAGTGGAAGAGAAAAACCACTACAGAATTAACTATATTGAGGGTAGGAGCATGAATAACTTTATCAACAGGACGATATGCTTGCTGGCGGCGCTGTGGTTGGCGGCGCCTGCCTTGCAGGCGGGGGAAGGGGCGCTGCCGGCGACTAGCCACCAGAAGGCGACAGACTCACATAGGTACTCCGAACAGACGCTTGATGCCTTTGCCGCAGCCTACGTCAAGGTTGCTGAGGTATATGACAGCCACGCGCCCCGCTTCGAGACCGCAAAGAATGCGCAGGAGGCTTATCGGGTGCAGATGGCCATCAACGATCAGATGTCGCGGGTCATCCGGGAGCAGGGATTAAGCCCCGAGGAGTACAACCAAGTGGTGCGTTCCGTCAACGAGGATCCCCAGCTGGCGCAGTCAGTCGCAAGGAAGATCCGCGCGTTGCAGTAACGATTAGTTGTCATAAACGGATAGGATGTCTTTGATAAACAGACGCAGAGCGCGAAGGCCTGACTAGGCCACAGAACACACACCGGCCGGTGTGATCCCCCACGCCCTGTTCCCTGTTCCATGCATCCTCATCCGCAGTTCTGTCCGCGAGTCAAATGAGCTATAGTCCCGGTCGCGTGCCTGCGCGAGTGCCTACGCGTGCGACTCACGTCAAGGGGGACTCATGGTTCAAGAAGCTTTCTCGACGATTACCACTCAGCAGCTGTTGGAGATGTTCGAAATCGAACAGCCCAACAATGAGCATTGGGAAAGAGGCTACGCCCTCGTTAATGTCCTGGGGCCCGAGGCCTTCGAGAAGGAGCATATCCCTGGCTCGATCAACATTCCATCGGGCAGCGAGGATGAGTTCGAGCGGCGCTTTGCCAAGGACAAGGAGATCATCGTCTACTGCGCCTCAGCGGATTGCGATGCCTCGACGAAGGTGGCGCGGGAGCTGGCGCGGCGCGGCTTTCACCGGGTCAAGGACTACGAAGAGGGCATCCGCGACTGGAAGGAGCGCGATAACATCGTCCATCATGGCAGGTAGCGGCGCCGCGCCTGGGCGTCAGACCGCCCGTCGCCATCGGGTGACAAAGCAATAACCGGTAAATCAAGCCGCTAGTCATCGTCGTCAAGACGGCCGTCTGCAATCGGCGACAATTTGTCTTACTTAGGCTGCACGTCTTGAGTCTCGATCTTCGCCCGCAGACGCGTCTTCCGTCTTGAGCGTGAGGACACGGGCGAATTCTGGCGGCGTCGTTTTCTGTCCCATTCGGCGTCCAAGACGTCGTGCACCGCCGCCATCTGCCCGCTTGAAGACCAAAGGGTCAGCATTGAGCCCATCGCCAATGTAGTACGTAGCCCTGCATCCCGTTTCCTATCGATCGTCCACGATCCCATGTCTCCAGTTGTCCACGGGGCCGGTCAATCTTTTGCAAGCGCATCAGCTGGCGGCGGCCAGTAATGCTTGGAGTTTGTCCAGTTCCACAGGCTTGAGCAGATGGTGGTCGAATCCGGCCTCTCTCGCGCGCTTCTTGCTCGCCTCATCTCCGTAGCCGGTCAGCGCGATCAGTAGCAAGGGCCGCTCCTGCCTGCGCAGATGCTTTGCGGCCCCATAGCCGTTCATGCCCGGCAGACCGATATCCAGCAGCACTGCTTGTGGCTCAAACTCCCGTGCGGCGGCCGGCGCGGCGGCGCCGTTGTGCTCAACGCGCACCTCGTAGCCCAACGTCTCCAGCAAGACCGCCAAGGAGTCGGCTGCATCCGCGTTATCCTCTACGATCAGTACCCACGCGGCCGCCGACCGCCCGGCACCCATGCGGTATTCCGCCACCTCGTTAGCTTGCGGCTCGGCCGCCAGCGCCGGCAGACGCACGACGAACTCGGCGCCCTGCCCCACCCCAGCGCTGATGGCCCGGACGTTCCCGCCGTGCAGCTCCACCAGACCCCTCACCAGCGGCAGGCCCAATCCCAGACCGCCCTGCGCGCGGTCCAGCATGCGCTCGGTCTGCGAGAATGTATCGAACACATGCGGCAACATCTGCGCGCTGATGCCATGCCGTTGTCTAGCATCGAAATGACAACGTCGCCGTCTGCTGGTGCATTTGGCCGCGTTATTGAGCAGATTCGCCACCACCTGTGTCAGGCGCAATAGATCAGCATCCAGCCATACCGGCTGCGGCGGCGATGAGATCTCCAGCCGGTGGCCGCGCTGGTCGATCAGCGGAATGACGGTCTCCACCGCGCGATCGACAACATCGGCGAGCGCCACTCGCCCCTTGTGCAGCTGGATTCTGCCGCGCGTAATGCGCGCCACATCGAGCAGATCGTCAATCAGACGCGCCATCTGCTGTACCTGCCGGTCAATGATGTCGATGCTGGCGACGAGCCTTCGATCCAGTGCATCGCGTTGCATGCGCAGCAGCTCCACGGCGACCACGATCGGGTTCAACGGATTGCGCAGTTCGTGCGCGAGCATGGCCAGGAACTCGTCCTTGTGCGGCGATCGGCCTCGGTGAGATGCGCGGCTTAGCTCCGCAGCATCTCCTCGGCCTGCACGCTATCATGCATATCGATGCAGCTGCCGACGAAACCGATGGAGTCGCCGTCCGGACCGAAGCGCGGCGTACCGCTGTCCAGCATCCACCGGTATTCGCCATCGTGCATCCACGGTTCCCGGTCTGGGAACCGTGGAGGAGTGTCAAATGCGAGCCTGGTTCTCGACCTGGACCACACCCAGAGCCGTGTAGAGCTTCTTCATGA
>JAPSGG010000041.1 GCA_031177845.1 Chromatiales bacterium | reverse complement strand
CAGTTCGCGGATGTCAGCTTCGTCGTCAACGATAAGCGCGTTTTGCAAGCTTGTACTCCTGGATCTGTCGATGCCCTACAGGGAATTGAATGCGAAAGCAACTGCCGCCAGCCGCGCCAGGGATAAAGCTCAAGTCGCCGCCGTTGGCCTGGCATAGCTCGCGCGCGATGAACAGGCCCAGACCCGTACCATGGGTACTGGTCGTGAAGAATGGTTCGAACAACTGCGCCTGAAGCTCGGGCGCAATACCAGGCCCGCGGTCGCTGACCTCCAGATAAGGGGCGGGTGCGTCCTGAGACTGGCCGCCCGCCAGCGTCAGGGCCGGCACGCCGGTTGCGCTGCGGCCGTACTTCAAGGCATTGGAGCATAGATTCCAAAGCACCTGGTGCAGATGATTGGGATCCATGTAGACACTGGTGTCTTCGGGCGCGATGCTGATGGCGGCCCATTCGGGCTTGATCCCGTTGTCCAGGCTGAACTGTTCGTTGAAATGCTCGAGCCAGGGTTTCAGCGTAATGAACTCCGGGCTGGGCTGCTCCTTGCGGTATAGGCGCAGTACATCATGGATGAGCGCGTTCATGCGCTTGGACTGTTCCTGGATCATGGCCACCATCCGCTGATCGGCGGTGTCGAGTTTGGGCGACTCGCCCAACAGTTGCGCGGCGTGGCTGATAGCCCCGAGCGGATTGCGGATCTCGTGCGCGATGCTGGCGGTGAGACGACTTAAAGATACCAGCTTGCTTTCCTGGACCTGGCGGTTAATCTCGGCGGTGTCCTCAATGTAGATCACGGCGCCGCGGTCCTCCCGGCGCGCACCCAGCCGCGTGAAGCGCGCCTGCAGCGTGGAGGCGCGGCCGTGATTCAACTTCTGCGGAAGCGCGTTGTTGTCTTGGCTTGGCTGCCACTTGAGGTACAGGCGGTAGAGCGGATACGAAAGGTCCTTCAGGTCCTTGGGGCTGTCCGCCGCCGCATAGCCCAGCAGGGAGCGAGCCGCCCGGTTGAGCAAGCGGATCTCGGCCTCGTCGTCCACTACGATGATGCCGGATCGCATGCGGTTGACAATCAGACTGTTGAGCTCAGCGAGATTCGCTAGATCGATCCCACGCCGGGTGGCAAGCGCCTCGCTCTGCCGGGCGCGCTGCGCGAGCGTGATCGCAAGCCAGGCGGTTAGAAACAGCGACGCGCCGAGCAGGCCTGCCTGCGTGTAGGCAGTTGCTTTAAAATTGTTGTGGAGGTCGGCGTAGGTCTCGACGGCCAATACGGCGAGCGCACCGAGGGCGGCGACGGCCAAAGCCGAACGGCCCGGTATCAGCAGTCCCGCGCCGGCGACCGCGGCGATCATTAGCGTGCCTAACCCGCTGCCCACACCCCCGCTCGCGTACATCAACAATGCGATCGCGCCGATATCGATCACAGCCTGCACTTGGACCTGCAATTCGAAGGCTGGCCACCGATAATAATTCGAGACGCTCAGCGCGAGCGAGAGGAAGACGTACAAGGCATTGCTAGCGACGAACAGATGCGGGTCGTGCTTGCCCAGCACCTCGGGCCCGGTGCTGAGAATGACCACGAGGAACAGCCCTGCGACGGCCAGCCGGTAATAGTTGAACAGGCGCAGCGGCTTCCATAGCGAAGCGCGAACGACACTTCTGTCGCCTGACAGGCTTTGCATGAATGCGGTGGATTCGGCGGGTTCTAGCGTTTATTATCGACGCGCATATGTTCCTCGGAACAATAATGCCGGCCGTGTAATCGCAGTGTCCTGTCCTCCGGCACGTGCAACCCGCAGTAATCGCAGCGGATCATATCGAGGGCGGCGGGACGCCTCGTACTGGTCTGCGTTGTGATCTTTTTTTGCAGGCTTCGCCAAAGGACTACGGCGAGCAAAACGATCGCTAGGATAAGGAACAAACGCGCCATATCGCTAGTGTGGGATTGATGGGATGCATCTGCAAGCCGTCGAGCGGTCGGGGATGGCGATGAAGTCATCTTGCATGGGCGACGGGAAGGACCGCTCCCCCCGGCGCTCTCGCCGCCGGGGGAGGGAGAGATCGAGCCGTTGTATGATTTCTCTCCGCACGGGAAGAATTATCGTAAGGCAATTCTGTACCTGCCTGTCCAAAGGGATAGATGGTATGGCGCGGTTCAGTTACGTCTCTCGGGGAGAAGGAAACGACATTAGGGCAGTTCCACGCCTCTCTCCGAGAGAGGACGATGTAGCCTCATTCTATAAATCCTCCACAGAGGAGGCCTGAAAGCTGATCTTTTTTGTTCCCTCTCCCTCTGGGAGGGCCAGGGTGAGGGATGAGTGAAGCAGTTAGCGAGAAAGCTGCGCAGAAATCGAACCGACGCGGAACAACGCCTTTGGCAACACCTCAGAAATTGAGGGATGGGTGGAAATAAATTTCGGCGTCAGCATGTAATCGCACCCTATGTCGTAGACTTTGTCTGCATCGAACGCCAGCTCATAGTTGAACTGGATGGAGGGCAGCACAGCGAGCAGCGCGAGCATGATGAGGCCAGAAGCAGATTTCTGGCATTCAAGGGGTTTCGAGTATTGAGATGCTGGGATCACGATCTGTTGCAGGACACACAGGCCGTTCTCGACGCCATCCATTGTGCATTTAGCGAAGAATAGTAGAACTCATTGCATAAACCCCCTCGTCCCTTTGGGGAAGGACGGGGGTTGGGGGAGAAGGGCGGCCCCTCAAGCCTTCGGCCCCTAACCCTAACCCTCTCCCGTCAACAGAGGAGAGAGAATAGTTAGTTGTGGTCACCTTGGATGCTGCCAACGAAGACCAGTGTGCTCTAGCTACGCCGGGCTACTCTAAGAATTCCCTCTCCCTAGGGAGAGGATGGGAGAAGGCCATGAACCTCCACGAATACCAAGCTAAGGCACTATTCAAGAGTCACGGCATCCCAGTGCCGCAGGGCACTGTCGTGCGCAAGTTGGGCGATCTCCGCGAGGTACACGCGCTATTGTCCGGCGACGGCTGGGTGGTGAAGGCACAGGTGCACGCGGGCGGGCGCGGCAAGGGCGGCGGTATCAAGATCGTTCATGGCCGCGGCGAACTGGGTGCCGCGGTTTCGGCGCTGTTGGGCAGCCGCCTAGTCACGCCTCAGACCGGCCCCGAGGGGTTGCCGGTCGGGGCGTTACTGGTGGAGGAGCTGACCGAAATAGAGCGCGAGTACTACCTTGGTCTGTTGGTCGATCGCGCGCGCCAGAGGGTCACGGTCATGACATCCGCCGCCGGCGGCATGAACATCGAGCAGGTCGCCGCGGAGACGCCAGAGAAAATATTGACTGCCATCATCCATCCCGCCACGGGGCTGATGCCCTATCAGGGGCGCCGGCTGGGCTTTGCCTTGGGGTTGAATCGAGATCAGGTGGAGCAGTTCGGCAAGCTGCTGGAGAATCTCTATGAGCTATTCATGCGGAACGACGCCAGCCTGGTGGAGATCAATCCTCTGGTGCTTACCAGGCGCGGCGATCTGCTCGCCCTGGACGCCAAGATCAACATCGATGACAACGCGTTGTTCCGGCACCCGGAGCTTGCGGAGCTGTGGGATCTCTCGCAGGAGAACGAGCGCGAGGCGCGCGCTAAGCAGCTGGACCTCAATTACATCAAGCTCGACGGCAGCATCGGTTGCATGGTCAATGGCGCAGGTCTCGCAATGGCCACCATGGACCTGATCAAGCTGCATGGCGGCCAGCCCGCGAATTTCCTGGATGTGGGCGGCAACGCCACCGCCGAGCGCGTCACTCGGGCCTTTAAGCTCATCCTCTCCGATACACACGTCAAGGCCGTGCTAGTCAATATCTTCGGCGGCATCGTGCGCTGCGACTTGATCGCCGAAGGGATTATCGAGGCAGTGCGCGACGTGCACGTGACAGTGCCGGTGGTCGTGCGGCTGGCGGGCACCAACGTTGAGCGCGGCCGGAAGCTGCTGGCCGGCAGCGGGCTGAACATCATCGCCGCCGATGGCCTCACGGATGCCGCCGATAAAGCGGTCAAGGCCGCGGTATCGTAGCTGTCACCTCGAGTGCACTCGCATCTACTGCTGTGTCGAAGAGAGATTCTAATGTTGATCTATAAGATTTCTCACTGCGTTCGAATTGACAGGTCTAATTGCCGTGTCGACCACAGGGAGAAATCTTCGCAGCGGACATTGGACTATGCACTGTCAACCGCGTCAATTGAGAAGGGCTGATGAGCATTTTCGTTGACAAGGATACCAAGGCTATCTGCCAGGGCTTTACCGGTAAACAAGGCACGTTCCACAGCCAGCAGTCGCTGGAATACGGCACCCGTCTGGTCGGCGGCGTGACGCCCGGCAAGCGCGGGCAAACGCATCTGGGCCTGCCCGTTTTCGACACCGCCGCCGAGGCCGCGGCCGAAACCGGTGCCGAGGCGACCATGATCTACGTGCCGGCGGCGTATGCGGCGGATGCCATTCTTGAAGCCGCCGATGCCGGGCTGCGCGTGATCGTGTGCATCACCGAGGGAATCCCGGTACTGGACATGCTGCGCGTCAAGGCCGCGCTAGCAGACCGTCGCGTGTACCTGATCGGCCCCAACTGCCCCGGCATCATCACGCCGGGCGCGTGCAAGCTGGGCATCATGCCGGGCGCGATCCACAAGCCAGGTAGGATCGGCATCATCTCTCGCTCCGGCACACTGACCTACGAGGCGGTTTACCAGACCACCCTGAACGGCTTGGGCCAGACCACCTGCATCGGCATCGGCGGTGATCCTATCCAAGGTGTGAGCTTTGTCGATTGTCTGGCGCTGTTCGAGCATGACCCTCAGACCGAGGGCATCATCATGGTTGGCGAGATCGGAGGCCAAGCGGAGGAACAGGCAGCTCAATTCATCAAGGCACACGTAAGCAAGCCGGTCGTGGCGTATATCGCGGGCGTTACCGCGCCGCCCGGCAAGCGCATGGGTCACGCCGGTGCCATCATCAGCGGCGGCAAGGGAACTGCCGAGCAGAAGTTCGAGGCCTTGGAGGCGGCGAGTGTGACCGTGGTGCGCTCCCCGGCCGAGATGGGCGCGAAGATGAAGGCATTGCTGGATTCGACTTGATGCCGCTGTCGATTGCGAGCCCTCAATCCCCCTTTGACAAGAAATCCCCTCTTAATCCTCCCTTTAACAAAGGGAGGAATCGCCCAGCATGGGAGGATTTGCGCATCAGCGCCGCACACGTTTACGCGTTCAAGTGCGCCTACTGACCACGCTCGGCGAGCAGCTCCGGCGCATGTTCCGGAAAATTCAGCTCCAGCACGCGCGTGGCGTCATCTGCGAGATCGTTTAAGCCCAGCTTGCGGTAGGTGAAGATCATTGTGCTCAGCGCCTTGGGCATCAATTCCGCACCCTGGTAGTGTTCCACCACATACCTTGCGCGATTCGCGGCCGCGACCCAGGCGCCTCGGCGCAAGTAGTAGTCTGCAACGTCCAGCTCGTGTTCCGCCAGCTCATTACGCAGGTAGACCATGCGCTGGCGGGCATCCTCGGCGTAACGACTGTTCGGGTAGTTCCTGACCAGGTAACCGAAGTCATCGAACGCGCGCAGCAGCGGCGTCGGATCATTCTCGGATGGATCGCTGGCGATGATGAAGTCGAAGTATCCCTTGGTTCGCTCGAAATTGGCCAACCCTTTCAGATAGTAGGCATAGTCCACGTGCTCATGTCGCGGATTCAATTTGATGAAGCGATCGGCGGCGGCAATGGCCGAGTCGGGCTGACTGGATTTGTAGTAGGCATAGGCAGATTCGATTTGCGCCTGTTGCGCATAGCGCCCGAACGGAAAACGGGCTTCGAGCGTTCCGTAGTGCTCGATGGCCATTTCATAATAGCCGCGATCCAGGGCCTGTCTGGCCTCTTCGTACAGCTTCTCGGCCGGCCAGTCTTTCGTCGGATCGTCCTGCAGACTGGCGCAGGCGCTCAGCGACGCAAGCATCCCTGCGAATAAGGAGCGTTGAAGAAGATTCATGCGTGAACGCGATGCCTCGGTGCGTGATAATGGCGGCGATTATACCCAACAACTTCGCCCTATGGCCGGTGGGTAGTGCCTGAAGAACTGAGACTAACCGGCGTTATCCCGGATGACAACACGGGCCAACGCGTCGACCAGGCACTGGCCAAGCTCTTCCCGGCCTATTCGCGCGCGCGGCTGCAGCAGTGGATCAAGCAGGGCCAGGTGCGCGTCGATGGGCGCGTGCCGCGTGCGCGAGATCCGGTACGAGGCGGCGAGCAAGTCATTATTCACGCCCAGCTGGAGGTGCGGGAGCGTTTCGAGCCGCAATCGATCCCACTCGCCGTGGCGTTAGAGGACGAGCATGTGCTGGTGATCGATAAACCGCCCGGGCTTGTGGCACACCCGGCCGCCGGCAACTGGCAGGGCACACTGCTCAACGCCCTGCTGCACCACGCACCTCGACTTGCAGCCATTCCACGCGCCGGTATCGTGCATCGCCTAGACAAGAATACCAGCGGACTGATGGTCGTGGCCAAGACCCTAACCGCCCATAAGCGGTTGGTTGACCAATTGAAGGCGCGCGCCGTAGGGCGCGAATACTTGGCTGTGGTCGCTGGGCGCCTGGTCGCCGGCGGTACGGTGGACGCCAAAATCGGCCGGCATCCGGTTGATCGCAAGCGCATGGCTGTGGTCGAAACTGGCAAGCCGGCGCGCACGCATTACCGCGTGGAGCGGCGTTTCCGCGCACATACCCTATTGCGGGTAAAGCTGGTGACCGGCCGCACCCATCAGGTCCGCGTGCATATGGCGCACATACGCCACCCGGTCATTGGCGATTCGGTCTATGGTGGGCGTCCCAAACTGCCGGCCGGCGCATCTCAGGCTTTGATCGAGGCGCTGCAAGGCTTTAAGCGTCAGGCCTTGCACGCCGCCCGGCTAGAGTTCGCGCACCCCGAAGATGGGCGGCCGGTGCATTGCGAGGCGTCTGTGCCTGCCGACATGGGGCGGCTGATCGATATCCTGGAAGCAGACGCGCAGCGCGAATGAAAGACGATATCCCCTCATCTTGGTTACGCCCGGACTGGCCGGCACCTGCCCGCGTGCGCGCAATATCGACTACCCGCGAGGGCGGCGTCAGTTGTGCGCCGCGTGATAGCTTCAATCTGGGCAGCCGCTGTGGTGACGATCCGCAAGCTGTCGCCGAGAATCGCGCGCGGCTCAGACGATGGCTCGCGCTACCAAGCGAGCCCGCATGGCTGCGGCAAGTGCACGGTGCTCGCACAATCGATGCTGCAAGCGCCGCAGTCGATGTCGAGGCGGACGTCTCGGTGGCGTTTACACCGGACGTAGTGTGCGCGGTGTTGACTGCCGATTGCCTGCCTGTGCTGTTCTGCGATCGCGAAGGAAGCCGCGTGGCTGCCGCTCACGCCGGTTGGCGCGGACTTGCCGCTGGCGTCCTGGAGGCCACGATCGATACACTAAACGTTTCAGGACGGCAATTGTTAGCCTGGCTCGGTCCCGCTATCGGGCCGCAGGTTTTCGAGGTAGGCGCGGAGGTCAGGGCCGCGTTCGTCGAGCATAATCAGGCAAGTGCCAATGCTTTTAAGCCATTGCCCGCCGGCCGCTGGCTGGCCGACATCTATCTGCTCGCGCGTCTGCGACTGAAGGCTAAGGGTATCACGCAGATCTATGGCGGCGTACTGTGCACCTACAGCGATCCCGCGCGGTTTTTCTCCTATCGACGCGATAGGCACACCGGCCGGATGGCGAGCCTGATCTGGCTGGCGCCTTAAAATCCCCCTTTAGCTCCGCCTTTTTCAAAGGGAGGAGGATTCAGTCCCCTTTCACAAAAGGGGTCGCGCGCTAGCGCGGGGGATTTGTAGTCCCTTTTCCAAAGAGGGCCTGAGGAGTTTTTCGATGAAGAAAGTGCGCCCGTAAAAAATTGCTCAAGCCATTCGCGCGCAGACTACGTGGCAACATGACAGACACTGGGCTTCTCTTGTGGAGCCGCATTCGCCGCAAGCAGCTCTGCCGCATCCATTGTTATCGGCAGAAGCCGATAGGCTCCCATGTCGTCGATTTCTACGCGCCCGCAGCCAGGTTGATCATAGAGGTCGGTGGCAGGCAGCATTACGGCAATTCCGGATGCCGCAGTGACAGATCGAGGAATGCGTATCTGGTCGCGCAGGGGGATAGGTCCTCAGGTTCAGCAATCTCAAAGTATTGCGTGAGCTTGAGGCGGTTCTTGAGCGGATACGTTTGATCGTGGCGGAGCGCTCTGAAATCCTCCTCTAACTACCCCTTTATTCAAAGGGGGAGGACTATAAACCCCCTTCTTTCGCAAAGAGGGGCTGGGGGAGATTTTTCAGGTGGACTACATTGAATACGCGGGCATTACCCATACCTTAGCTGATAGATAAAGAATTCCCGAGGTTTACCACCATGCGAATGGACAAACTCACGAGCAAGTTTCAACTGGCGTTGCAGGACGCG
>JAPSGG010000282.1 GCA_031177845.1 Chromatiales bacterium | reverse complement strand
AGGGTGCGGGTTATTGCGAGCCTTTCTTGTCTTTCTTAGTTTCTGCAGCGCCAAATTCGCCCTTCTCATCGGAGGCCGCAGCCTTCTCCTTTGCGGCGGCGCCGGTCTGCTTGCCTCCGGTCCTCGCGGCCTTCTCCGTCCCCGAGACGTCGCTCGGATTCTGCTCCTTATATTCTGGCTTCTTGGCGTCCGGGCTACCTCCCTGCCCCTGCATGCCGGCCGAGGCCAGACCCGTGATACCCAAGGCAAAAGCAATTGCCAGTGCAAGTATGCTTTTCATGATCCACTCCTCTCGGCTAAAAAGTTAGCAAAAATCATCTGGACGCGACTCGTGGTCGCTGCCCAACGTGTTGCAATGTCCATACCATCAATTCCGTTCTGTAAAGTACACATCTTTGCGCGGACTCATACCTGCCGCTGGTCGAGGTATTCCTTCAGTGCCACCGCGTTGTTGAATTTCCGATTTTTCGCGGCATAGACGAGCGTCAGCCGATGCTCGCGCGCGTGGGCGGCCAATTGATTGACGGCCTGGCGGTTTTTGTCCAGCTCCTTGAAGTAGCGGTCCTTGAACTCATCCCATCTGTCGGGATCGTGATTGAACCATCTTCTCAGTTCACTGCTAGGGGCAAGTTCTTTGAGCCACTCATTCACCTGGGCGTGCTCCTTCTTAATGCCCCGCGGCCATACGCGATCGATCAATACCCGGTATCCATCGTTCTTGGCGGGCTTGTCGTAGGCGCGTTTAAGAGCGATGGGCATTGCTGGAATAGGCTACGGCGGCTTCGCTTCGGTATCGGCGCCATGGGCGCCGCAGCCGCCCATGGCGTCCTTGGCACGCAACAGGATTGTCGCGCCAGCTTCGAGCGGGAATTTCGCGTGGGCGCGTGGCCGCGCCGCCAGGAGCCCGCTCGCGCGAAGCCCGCCCTGTAACTACAGGCGCCATCCAGTTGCATGCAGTCAATGCATAGAGTGAAAATTTTGCACGAATCATACCGATGGCTTGCCACGCAGCGTGAAGGCTTAAAGGGCGTTGTGGCAGAGATTCATCGGTACCAATGCCTGCAAGCATCATTCCCGCGAACTCTGGGACTCGAGCAAGTCAAGCTGGATTCCCGCCGGAGTTAACTCCCGACCTGATCGGGGCGAGTGACGAAGAGTGGGGATTCGCCAGGCGGAAGATTGGGCTCGCAATATCGCGGGCTACTATAAGCCTGCCCCGAGCCGGTCGCCGGGGCTAGGAGCAAACTCCCCTAGAGTGGGCGCAGCCTCTGTCCGGTGTTACGCTAAATATAGCGCTCTAACATCCGCCGACTGGTTGCATCCAGCGTACGCGCATCCGGGATCAGGTAGCGCATGCGATTGGCATCGACGATCAGCACGCGGCGGCCACGCAGGGAGTGGACATCATCTTCACCGTCCAACACAAAGCGCGTCATGCCGCGATCGGTATCCACCACCCACTCGGCGGGTTCGGTCAGCGCGGATATGTGTCGGATCCTTCGAATGACCGGCACGAATTCGCGCTGCGCCAGCTCGTCTTCGAGCACCGCGCGCGAGCGTGCGTCCAGCGCAGCCAGATCCTGGATCAACAGGAGTTCTTGCCACTCGCCGTCCCGTAGCGAGACCCACCGTTCGGAGTCCGAGAACGGAAATGCGCGCACCGGTTCGATGCCAGTGTGCAGCTGGCCATCGGCGCCGATCAGAACCAGTTGACCCCAGGCGTCGCGGTCCAACCGGACCCTGGGCGCGGTCCTGCGCTGCTCGCACCCACACTTGCCGCGTACTGCTTCGAAGCGCTTGACGTTCATACCGCTTGGCCTCGCGCTATCTCCACCTGCGCGCGGTGTAGGCGAGAATAGATGCCGCAGCGCGCGAGCAACTCGCCGTGTTGGCCGGTGTCGACGATGCGCCCGCGCTCCAATACCACCAGTCGGTCAGCCAACCGCAGCGTGCTCAGCCGATGGGCGATCGCAATCGTCGTGCGCCCTTGCACCAGATTCTGCAGCGCCAACTGAATCTCGCGCTCGGTTTCGGTGTCGACCGAAGAAGTCGCCTCGTCCAGAATCAAGATACGAGGATTGACCAGCAGAGCGCGGGCGATGGAGATGCGCTGGCGTTCACCGCCCGACAGCATCTGGCCGCGTTCGCCGACAAAGGAATCGTAGCCGTCCGGCAGATTCAATATGAAATCGTGTGCGTGCGCGGCGCGTGCGGCGGCGATGATGTCCGCGTGGCTGGCCTCGGGACGGCCATAGGCGATGTTCTCCGCCACGGTGCCGTAGAACAGGAACGGCTCCTGCAGCACCAGCCCGATGTGACTGCGATATTCCTTGAGCGGAAACGAGCGCACATCCATGCCGTCGATGAGGATCGCGCCCCGATCGACATCGTAGAAGCGGCACACTAGGTTGATCAGCGTGGTCTTGCCGGCGCCGCTGGCGCCCACCAGTCCGATCATCTCCTCGGCACGGATGTGCAGGTTCAAATCATGAATCACCGGGCGCTTCCCGTAGCGGAAGCTCACCTGGCGAAATTCGATCTCGCCGCGCAATCGGTGAGGATGAACAGGGTTCGCCGGCTCCGGCACGCTGGCGCTGCGGTCGAGCACATCGAAGATGCGCTGCGCGCTGGCGCCGGCGCGTTGTGTGGCCTGCACCATGCGGGAGAGTGCCTCCAGGCGCCCGTAGAAGCGGCTAATGTAAGCGATAAAGGCAGTTAGCACGCCGACCGTGACCTGGTCCCGCATGACCAGCCACGCACCGAATGCCCAAACCAGCAGCACGCCGACTTCGGTCATCAACACGACCATGGGCCCGAAGAAGGCCCAGATGCGGTTGACGCGGTCGTTCGCGCTCAGCACCTGCTGGTTGGTTTGGCGGAAGCGCTCGATCTCCCGGTCCTCCTGCGCGAAGGCCTTGACCACGCGGATGCCGGGGATGGTATCAGCGAGCACGCTGGTCATTTCTCCCCAGGCGCGAAAGCTCCGGCGGAATCCGCGCCGCAGACGGTCGCGCACACCGAACACCAGCCACGCGATGAGGGGGAACGGGCACAGGGTGATCAGCGCAAGCGGCGGGCTGATGCTGAAAAGGATCACCGCGGTCATCGTGATCATCAGGAGATCGGTCACGAAGTCGACCAGGTTGATGGACAGAAAGTCGCACACGCGCTCTGTGTCGGCTCCGATGCGGGAGATCAGATCGCCGGTGCGTCTGGCGCTGAAGAATTCCAGCGACAGCCCTTGCAGGTGCGCGTATGCCGCATTGCGCAGGTCGACGCCGATGCGCTCGCTCACCGCCGCCATCAGATATTTGCGCGCCCAGCCCAGCAGCCAGGCCAGGAAGGAGGCGCCGGCCAGGCCCGCCAGATACCATCGGATCAGACCGCCGTCGACGGGTTCTCCGTTCTGATGGGGAATCAGAACGTTGTCCAGCAGCGGCATGGTGAGATAAGGCGGCACCAGTGCAAAGGCGGTTGCAGCCACTGTCAGAGCGAGTCCGAGCGCGATGAGTACCAGGCGCGGCCGGGCGAACCGCGCGAGGCGCAGCAGGGCGGAGGCTGCC
>JAPSGG010000040.1 GCA_031177845.1 Chromatiales bacterium | reverse complement strand
CTTTGGCTAGGCGTGACGCCAAGGCGCAACATCACGCGGACTTGGCGTACCACCATCTGACGGCAGTTTGGAACGCCGTCAAATCCGACGCCGATGAGGTCATCTTCGCGGTCCCCGGCAACTTTGGTAAGCAACAGCTGGGCTTGCTGTTAGGTATTGCGCAAGCCTGCTCCATTCCGACCACTGGTCTGATCGATGCCGCACTGGCCGCGACAAGCACCGCTGCGGCGGAAGGCCAACTCTGGCACCTCGATCTTCAATTGCATCGCACGGTGTTGACGCAGCTCGAACTGGGGACCCGCTTGACGCGCGCCGAGGTGATCGAGGTCGCGAGAACCGGCTTGGTCACACTGCGCGAGGCGTGGGTGAACGCGATCGCCGATGCCTTTGTACGTGATGCGCGGTTCGATCCAACACATCTGGCGCACACCGAACAGGCGTTGTACGACCGTTTGCCCTGCTGGCTCGCAAGCTTGAAAGCCGAGGGAGCCACGACGCTCGAGCTGCAGACGGGACGTGCAACGCACCGGATCAATCTACAACGCGAGCGATTAATACAGGCGGCAATCGGACTTTATCGCGAGATTGCGCAGCCTATTCGCGACCGCCTGCGCCCCGGTGAACTCACGACCTTGCTGATCAGCCACCGGCTGGCTCGCTTGCCCGGTGTGCCGGAAGCGTTCTCGATACCACAAGAATGTCAAGTCGTCGCTTTGGACGCGAACGCCACTGCCCGGGGTGTTCTTGCGCACGAGGCGGATATCCGCTGCCCGGATTCAGCGCTTAAGTTCGTGACTAGCCTCCCCGCGCGCGCGTCGGCTCAGGCCAAGACCGCGCGCACCTCCACAATCGCCTCGACCACACCCACTCACGTGGTGCATAAAGGCTATGCCTACGCCATCACCGACCGGGCGCTAATGGTGGGCGCCAGCATCTCACCCGATCAGCATGGAATAAACCTCGGCGTTTCCCATGATGGTGTCGCTCGCCATCATTGCTCCATTCGCCGGCGAGGCACAGAGATCGTGGTCGAGAATTACAGTGCCGAAGGCACGATTGTCAACGGCGAAAGACTCGACGGCAGCGCCAAAGTCGAGATCGGGGACATCATCGAAATCGGTCACCCGCGGCTCGCGCTACAGCTAATTGCCATAGTGGAAGGTAACGGTGCGCAGAAGACGACTTAACGTCTTCACGCTCTCTTTCCTGGACTGCATGGCCTGCGGCTTCGGCGCGGTGGTTCTGTTCTTTTTCATCATCAATCACAGCGCCGAAGTGCGGTCCGATGAGCGGAACCGGGAATTGCTGGCCGAGGCGGCCAGACTTGAACAGCAGGTGCTGGCCGGCGCGAAGCATCTGGTCAGCCTCAGGAATGCCATGCGGGAAACGCAGGAACAGCAGGCTGTTGCGCAGGGCCGTTCCCATCAAGTCATCCAGAAGATCGAGCAGGCCAAAATACAATTGGCGAAGCTGGATCAGGAAACCCTCGCACGCCAACAACATGTCGACGCCTTAACGACAGATCTCAAGTCGCTGGAAGAGCAGCTTAAGCGGCTCGAACGCATGATTGCCGCCGATGACGACCAAGGCAATGCTATCCGCTCGTTCGTAGGCGAAGGCGACCGCCAATATCTCACCGGCCTCAAAGTCGGTGGCGAGCGGATACTGATCCTGATCGACGCCTCGGCCAGCATGCTAGACGATACCATCGTCAATATCATTCGCCTCCGCAACATGCCCGATGCACAAAAAGTAACAGCGCCGAAATGGCGGCGCGCCGTATCTACGGTGGACTGGATTACCGCGCAGATACCGATCGGCAGCCGATTCCAGATCTACACCTTCAACGTGGACGCCACACCGCTGCTCAAAGGTACGGCCGGGGCGTGGCAGAAGGCCGAAGACGGGCGTCGGCTGAGCCAAGCTATCGAGAACCTGCGGCAGGTTGTACCACAACAGGGTACCAGCCTGCATGGCGCTTTCAGCGTCATCAAGACCCTATCCCCACGGCCGGATACCATTTACTTATTGACCGACGGTCTACCCACGCAAGGCGAAACGGAGATGACCGAGGGCACGGTGTCCGGCGAGGCGCGCCTCAAGTTGTTTCAGAGCGCGCTGAGGAATCTGCCACTCGGCATTCCCGTGAACGTGATCCTATTTCCAATCGAGGGCGATCCCATGGCGGCGAGCGCCTACTGGCAACTGGCGCAAGTCACCCGTGGATCCTTCCTGAGCCCGTCTCGAGACTGGCCCTGAAGAATCGCTATGAAATCACGCCGTCGCGAGATCGAGGTATTCAGCCTCTCCTTTTTGGACTGCATCTGCTGCGGGTTTGGTGCCATTATACTGTTGCTGGTGCTTTTCAAGGCTGCCGAGCCCTATCTGCTCGAAAAGGACACTCAGGATCTGCAGCAAAGGATAGCGCGCCTGGAGGCACGGCAGCTCGACATTGTTGGACAGACGCGGGTGGTCAACCGCGAGCTGGTGGCGATCAAGGAACAGCTCTCACAGGAGCAGGAGGAGCTGGCGCGCCTACAGGGCGATCTTTCGACAGTTCGCAGCCAATTCGAAGCATCGACACAGGATTCGACCGTCGCCCATGTCATCGAGGGTCGCCTGGCACAGGCTCAGCAGACGCTGACGGCAGAGATGCAGCGCTTGCTTGGCAAGGGCTTTAGGCGATCGCCCGAAGATCGCACGGTCGGCGGGATCCCGGTCGACAGCGAGTACATCATCTTCATTATCGATACCTCCGGGAGCATGTTTGGTTACGCCTGGGACCTCATGCTGCAAAAGGTCTCGGAGACGCTGGAGATCTACCCTGAGGTCAAGGGCATCCAGGTCATGAACGATGAGGGAGAGTATCTGTTTCCGCAGTACCGAGGCAGCTGGATTCCAGATACACCCGTGCGGCGCACGGCCATCGTCGAAAGCTTGCGGGCGTGGAATGCCTTTAGTGACAGTGATCCGGTCGAGGGCATCACCGACGCGATCCAGACCTTCTATGCGCCGGACAAGCGCATCAGCCTCTACGTGTTTGGCGACGAGTTCACCGGCGGTTCAATCGACGAGGTGGTGGACACGGTAGATTCGATCAACGAGGCAGACGCGCAAGGCAGAAGGCGCGTGCGCATTCACGCCGTAGGTTTTCCGACCCAGTTCGCGCGCCCGCCGCACCTGCAGACGACCGGCATCCGCTTCGCCACCCTGATGCGAATTCTATGCGCGGAGAACGGCGGCACGTTTGTCGGCTTGGACCGCTATGCACCCTAGCCAGTTCTAACGCTCGAGCCGGTAGGCGACACAGGATAGAGAAAGAGCGTGTTATGTGACCATCCCTACGGCCTCCGCCACCTTGCGCCTTTGTAATAGTGTGTAGCGCCTTTTTAGCCGGCGCCTAGTATAAGAACCAAGCGGCGGCCATCGTGGGATATATCGATTTGCAGCGGCTATACTTGAGCTTGGACAGCGGCGCAAAAATCATGCAAGAGGCAGCGATAACTAAAGGGCTCGGCATCATGCGTTGGCTCGGGTCCGCACTCGCTGCATCGGTACTCATGACTTCTGGCTGCACCACAGTGGTACCCGTCCAGACCAGCTTTCCATCTCCGGTCGTCGAGCCGCTCCCAGTTGATGTCGGCGTTTATTACGATCGGGCCTTTCGCAGGCATAAGTATCGGCAAGAGGGCGATAAATGGATCGTGCCGATCGGGCCGGCAAGCGTAGCACTATTCAATCGCGTGTTTGCCGCGATGTTCGAGCAGGCGACGCCGGTTGGAAAACGCTTGGGAGCACTTGAGGGTTCCTCCGAGCTGGACGCCCTGATTGTGCCGTCGGTAGAAGACTATGAACTCCTAACCCCAGCCGAGTCCGGATCGAAGTTCTATCAGGTCTCGATCGAGTATGGCATGCGCCTGTACGACGCGGACGGCGAACTGATCGCCAATTGGCCGATAAGCGGCCATGGCAGGAGCCGCTATAAATTCCTGGCCGCACATCAATCGCTGGCCGAAGCCACGACAATCGCCATGCGGGATGCCGCAGCGTCCATGATCATCAATTTCAGACATAGGCCATGGGTCAAGCACTGGCTTTCGCAGGTCAACGGCAATCAGGATGCAGATAATGTCACAAGCTCTCGCAAAGCCCCATCTCCGGGATAACCTCGCGCTATGGGGTCAGGCACTATGTATCGCCATTGCGGCACAAGCGCTGCTGCTCGGAGGCTGCGTCACGTCGCAAGTCGAGGAGCTGCGACAGGCGCAGACGGATATGGCGGCCTTCGAGTCGGTGGTCATCCTCGGCAGGCAGCACGACAGCGGACTGCAGGCGGAGGAAACCTTTACCAACTGTGTCAGCGAGGCGCTCGCGGCGGGGGATACGCCGCTACGTGTATATCCGGATGAAGCGTTCGTCGACGGGCTATTTCCATGGTTCGAGCCAGGAACCGCGCCTTTAAAGATAGAGGCCATGGCGCAACTGCTCCAAAAGCCGAACATCGCCGAGAAGATCGCCGAAAGCCATGTCCGTTATCTCATCTGGATTGACGGTGCGACGCAAAGGACCGGTGACGGCGGCAGCTTGGCGTGCGCAGCCAGCCCGGGAGGTGGCGGCTGCATCGGATTCCTATGGTGGGAGAATAACTCCGCCTACGAGGCGTCTATCTGGGATCTAAAACATGCTCAGTCGGCTGGTCTGATCAGCGCCGAGGCCTCGGGCAATTCATATCTGCCAGCGTTGATCATTCCCATTCCCCTAATTGCGCGTACACATGCCGCCGCTTGTGACGGGCTGGCGCAGCAACTCAAGGAATTTCTGGTTGCGGACTAGCAGGATGATGAAAGAGGCCCTTTTCCAACCTTCTTCAACTCGCGCCGCCATTGCGCAGCGCAGGTCAGTGGCTTGCTACATTTTTCTGACGTGATCGAAACTGTTGCCTAGCGCGGTTCCCGATAGCCGGTGCCTCCAGCATAACCCGGCCATGTCTGATAAAGGCTGATGAACGCCGAGTGATGCTAATCCTCGATAAGAACAAGCAGAGGACGTGTTCATCGTTGCTTGAAAACCGCCGCTCGCAAAGACCCGAGATGGTCACTAAACTGGTGCGTGATGTGCCTCATTGTATTCGCCCACCACGTGCAGCCTGAGTATCGACTCATTCTGGCCGCAAATCGCGATGAGTTTTACGCACGCCCGACTGCGTCTCTGGCCTGGTGGGAAGACGCCCCGGAGATTTTGGCTGGCCGCGATCTCATCGGCGGTGGCACCTGGCTCGGCATCACCCGTGGCGGCAGATTCGCCGCGGTGACCAATTACCGCGATGCGCATGGGAGACGCGCAGATGCACCCTCGCGCGGTTTGCTCGTTGCCAACTTTCTGCGCAGCACTCAAAGGCCAAAGGCCTATCTCGAAGATCTGCGCACCACTGTGGACGGCTACCACGGCTTCAGCCTGCTGGTCGGCGACAGGCATGGACTCTATTACATGTGCAATCTCGAGCACATCGTTCGCGAGCTGGAGCTTGGCCTTTATGGACTGAGCAATCACCTGCTGGACACGCCCTGGCCCAAGGTTGAGCGGGCTAAGCGCGCGCTGACGCAGCTTGTCGAAGCCGATGCCGTCGAGCCGGAGCATCTACTTGAGCTCTTGGCCGATCCCGCGACACCTCCCGATGAAGCGCTGCCGAACACCGGCGTTGGTCTGACTTGGGAGCGGCTGCTATCGCCGATCTTCATCGCAAGCCCAGACTACGGCACGCGTTCGTCGACTGCGCTCGTGATTACCCACGACGGGCGGGTATCGATCGTCGAGCGCGAGATTTTCGGGGGCAACCTGACCTCTTACCAGTTCCAGATCGAAGCATAGGAGCTCGAACACGCCGCATAAGTGACGTACCGACCAGTGAGTTGCTACACTGCGCATTTTTGAGATCCGTTCCCACCTCATGGACAAGCTCGCGGATATCAAGGTAACGGTAGAAAGGGCGGCGGAGATCACGCCGGAGAACAAGTGCGGTTTCTGCACGAACTCCAAATGCTGCACCTATATTACCCAGCACATCGAGGCGCCGCGTTCGAAATACGACTTCGAACACCTGCTGTGGCAGGTCTCGCATGAGAACGTCCAGGCGTACAAGGATGAAGATGGCTGGTTTTTGCTGGTCGAGACCCGCTGCAGTCACCTTGAGCCTGACGGGCGCTGCGGGATATACGAGCACCGCCCACAGATCTGCCGCGATCATTCCAACGACTACTGCGAATTCGATGCCCCGGCAGAACACGGCTTCTATTTATACTTCCCCGACTACGCGTCGCTGCTGAAATACTGCAAGAAGCGATTCAAGCGCTGGGAGCGCGGGTAAGTTGGGATGGATTGTTTGATCAAGCCCCGCACCGTGCGGATTCCATCTGCTACGCGCGCTCTCGCGCAACGTCAGGAACAATAAAACGAGATGAACGATAGTCTTCCACAATTGCAATACCTGCTCAGTGAGGCCCGGCGGCTGGCCAATGATGCCGGCGACAAAATCATGGAAATCTACAATCAGGACTTCAATGTCGCCGCCAAGGATGATCGATCGCCGTTGACAGCCGCGGATTTGGCGGCACATCGGATCATCAGAGATGGACTCAAGGCGCTGTCCCCCCAATTTCCGGTTTTGTCAGAAGAATCCAACCAGCTTCCTTATGACACGCGCGGCAGCTGGGAGACCTATTGGTTGATCGATCCTCTGGACGGCACGCGCGAATTCATCAAACGCAACGGTGAGTTCACCGTCAATATTGCTCTAATCCACGGCCATGACGCAGTGTTGGGCGTCGTCGCGGCCCCGGCGAAGAACCTCTGCTATTACGCCTGCCGCGGACAAGGCGCCTATAAAATCGCTGACGGCGGTCAGGCCCGGCGTATCCGGGTGCGCAAACCCACACCCAAGCGCCCGACCGTAGCCGGCAGCCGCTCCCATGCGGGCGACTCGCTAGTGGCGTTCCTAGCTAAGCTCGGCGAGCACGAACTGATCAGCATGGGCAGTGCATTCAAGCTCTGCTTGGTGGCGGAGGGCGTGGTCGATATCTACCCGCGCTTCGGCCCGACCTCCGAATGGGATACCGCGGCCGCGCAGTGTGTGGTGGAGGAAGCCGGCGGGATTGTGAGCGATCTGCAGATGAAAAGGCTCCGCTACAACACCAAAGATTCGCTGCTCAATCCGCACTTCGTGGTGATCGGCAATCCGGACTACGATTGGGCGGCTTATTTTTAGGTGCGCGTATTCATCACGCGGGCTCTCAATCGATCTGATTTAGCTTGCGCTCCAAATGCGCGGCCAGCTCGGCGATGGTCGGATAATCGAATAGGTCGGTGATATCGATCTGGCCCGGAAAGGCCGCCTCGATCCCTCCGTGGATCTCTACTAACATCAGCGAGCTGGTGCCGATCTCGAATAGACTCTCATGCACGCCGATGCGCTTGTCCTTGAGCGCGGCGTCGCAGATAGCTTTGAGCTTTTGCTCGATGGCGGTGCGGCCCACGTCGGCTTCACTGTGAGCCGCCGCGCGCAGCCTCGCAAGCTCCGCCAGCGTATGGTCGTATGTGCCCTCGCCGTAATCTTTTTCCAGCAGATGCCGCTGCACCTTGCCGCTGGTGGTCTTAGGGATGCGCTGGACGGGGATCACGTGCGCGACCTCGACCCCCGCATGCTCGGCAATCAGCCGGCTGACCTCGGCGGCGAGACCGACAAAGCCTTCGAGCTTGCCCCTGAACAGCACAAACACCAGCAGTTCATCGGTCTGCGCATTGGGTTTTCGAAAACCGGAGATGACGACCTTGCCGAGTTCGAGCTGGTCCGCCTGTTGCGCAATGTTTTCCAGATCATGCGGGTAATAATTCTGACCGTTGACGAAGATGATATCCTTGGAGCGGCCGGTGATGATCAACTCGCCATTGGACATGAAACCGAGATCGCCGGTGTCCAGCCACCCATTGGCGCTGATAGCCGCGCGGTTGGCCTCGGCATCGTTGTAATAGCCGCGGGTGACATTGTCGCCCTTGATATGAACATGCCCCACGATTTGCTCGGGTAATGCGCGTCCTCCATCATCCGCAATCCTCACCACGCAGTCATTGATCGGACGACCGACCCGCACGAAGCCGACCGCCTCCCGCGCGCTGCTTTCAAGTAACTGCACCTCGCGGCCGACCTCCAGCGCATTGCGGTCGACGTAGACGGTCCGATATTCCTCGCCGGATAACGGAAAGGTTACGGCCAGGCTGGCCTCGGCCAGACCGTAGACCGGAAACATCGCGCTGCGCCGCAGACCGTAGGCGGCCATCTTGCTCAGGAACTCTTCGCACAGATCGGCCGAGATCGGCTCGGCGCCGTTGAAGATCAGCCGCACATAAGACAGATCGACGTCATACAATCCCTTGCTGTCGAAGACCTTCAAGAAATGTTTGTAGCCAAAGTTCGGCGAGCGACAGGCGGGCT
>JAPSGG010000281.1 GCA_031177845.1 Chromatiales bacterium | reverse complement strand
CATCGCTCATGCCCACCGTATGGAGTACGAGCCAGACAAGGGCCGGATCATGCTGCTCGGAAATGCAGCCTTGCAAAGGGCGGCCGACCGGTTCTCGGCCGAACGTATCGTGTACTATATCAACCGTCAGATCGTAGATGCGGGCGATCCGCATGGGGAGGGGCGGGTAGAGATGACTCTGGTGCTGGAGGAGGGCGCCGAGTCGGCGGACGCTCAGTGAACTGGTTGCGCGCCTCAAGCCTCGTCAAGCGGTACAAGGACCGGCAGGTGGTCGATGGGATCTCGCTGCAAGTTGAGAGTGGCGAGGTGGTCGGTCTGTTAGGCCCCAACGGTGCCGGAAAGACCACCTGCTTCTACATGATCGTGGGGCTGGTGCGCTGCGACCAGGGGACGATACGGCTCGATGATCGGGATATCACCCGCGCCCCCATGCACGCGAGGGCGCGCGCAGGTCTGGGTTACCTGCCGCAAGAGGCCTCGGTATTCCGCAAGCTCAGCGTCGCCGACAACATCATGGCGGTATTGCAGACCCGCGGCGATCTCGACCGCCGGCAACGGGCGCAGTATCAGGAGCGCCTGCTCGATGAGTTGCAGATCGGGCACATTGCAGACAGCCTGGGGGTCAGCCTGTCTGGTGGTGAGCGGCGGCGGGTGGAGATCGCCCGGGCGCTAGCGATTGAGCCGACTTTCATACTCTTGGATGAGCCCTTCGCCGGCGTCGATCCCATCTCGGTGCTCGATATACAGCGTATCATCGGCCATCTAAAGGAACGCGGGATCGGTGTGCTTGTCACTGACCACAATGTGCGCGAAACGCTTGGGATTTGCGCGCGCGCCTATATATTAAGCGAAGGCAGAGTCATCGCGGAGGGCGCGCCGGAGCAGATCCTCCATGATACCCGGGTGCGCGAGGTTTATCTGGGCCAGCATTTCAGGCTCTAGCCCTAGG
This sequence comes from Chromatiales bacterium, assembly GCA_031177845.1. Taxonomy (GTDB): domain Bacteria; phylum Pseudomonadota; class Gammaproteobacteria; order JACCYU01; family JACCYU01; genus JAPSGG01. Next base: position 2,623 of record JAPSGG010000281.1, on the reverse strand, counting down.
TTGCATCGCCAGACATCAGAAGTCCAAGCCGATGCCTGTGTTATGTCTATGGCTTTATTTGCAGGAACTATGCCCGGCAGTGCCTTATACTTATGTGTTATGAGACCATTCGACCGAACATACGCAACGGCTGTGTGGCCATCTCGCCACTTGGGCCGATTTGTGGACTTGGTTTGCTCGGGTAAGCGATGTTAAAGCCGTCCATCCAACTGCGCATCGGTCAGCAACTGACCATGACGCCCCAATTGCAACAGGCCATTCGCCTGCTGCAGTTGTCCACGCTTGAGTTGCAAGCCGAGATCCAGCAGAACTTCGAAAATAATCCCATGCTGGAAACGGTCGAAGACGAGGCCGAAGTTGAGGCGGGCGAGGAAAGCGCCAGTGGCGATGAGGGGGCGGAGCCTGTCCAGGAAACGGCGGTCGGCAACGGCGAAGACAACTTGGCAGAGACGAGCCTGGCCGACGCGCAGGAGCCACCTGCTGAATTACCGGTGGACAGCACCTGGGAAGACATCTACGATACTCCGAGTCCCTACGGAGGCGCGCCCGAGGAAGGCGGCAGGGATCTGTTCGAAAATCAAAGCGGGGCGCAGGAATCCCTGCGCGAACACCTGTTATGGCAGATGCGTCTCATACCAATGAGCGATACCGACCGCGTGATCGCGATGGCGATCATCGATGCCATCGGTGATGACGGCTACCTCGCGGAGCCGCTGGAATCCATTCATGCCAACTTAGCCAAGGACTTCGACCTCGAGCTTGAATTCGATGAGGTAGAGGCGGTTTTGCATCTGGTGCAGCGCTTCGATCCCGTTGGCTCCGGCGCGCGCAGTCTGGCCGAGTGCCTAAGCATTCAGTTGCAGCAACTGTCCGCCGATACCCCGTGGCTAGCCGAGGCAAAGGAGCTAGTCGCCGAACACCTGGATTTGTTGGCAGCTCGTAATTTCAAGCAGCTGACGCGGCGCATGAAGCTCTCCGAGTCGGAACTGCACGAGGTCGCAAGCCTAATCCAGACGCTCAATCCGCGTCCCGGCTCCCTAATCAGCAGCCGTGCGCCGGAGTACATCGTGCCGGATGTGACCGTGAGCCGCGTTCAGGGTACCTGGCGGGTCGAACTGAACCCCGATAATGCGCCGCGCCTGCGCATCAATCCGCTCTACGCTAATATGGTGAAGCGCGCCGACAACAGCGCCGATAACACCTATATGCGCAATCAACTGCAGGAGGCGCGCTGGTTCATCAAGAGCCTGCAGAGCCGTAATGAGACGCTGCTGCGCGTGGCGACAGCCATCGTTGAGCACCAGCGTGGCTTTCTCGAGTATGGCCCGGAGGCGATGAAACCCCTGGTGCTAAGGGACATTGCCGAACAGCTCGAGATGCACGAATCGACCATCTCGCGCGTCACCACGCATAAATACATGTACACGCCGCGCGGGATCTTTGAGTTCAAATACTTCTTCTCAAGCCATGTTGGCACGGTAGACGGCGGCGTCTGCTCGGCCACCGCCATCCGCGCCATGATCAAAACCCTAATTACGGAGGAGAATCCCGCCAAACCACTGAGTGACAGTAAGATCGCTTCCCTGCTGGTAAACAAGGGCATTAACGTGGCGCGGCGAACCGTGGCCAAGTACCGCGAGGCGATGACTATCCCGCCGTCCAACGAACGCAAACGCCTGACCTGAGAACTCAACATCCTGCAACAAAAGGAGCTGACCATGCAGATTAACCTCACCGGGCATCATGTCGATATTACCGGCGCGCTGCGCGATTATGTCAATGACAAGTTCGTGCGCCTGGAAAGGCACTTCGACCATGTGATAGACGCTCACGTCATTCTCACGGTGGAAAAGCTCCGACATAAGGCGGAGGCCGCCATGATCGTCAGCGGTAGCAGGTTATTTGCCGACGATATCAAAGAGGACATGTACGCCGCGATCGATAGCTTGGTGGATAAACTCGACCGACAGATTGTGAGACACAAAGAAAAGCTCAGGGATCATCATCGGATAGAGGGTTCCCACCGTAATTCTCACAAAGAGGGCTCTCATACCTAGATCGCTCGGGCTTGTGGAGCCTAAACCGGGGCTGATATGAACGTTGTGGATTTGCTGACGCTGGAGCGGGTGATTCACCGGCCCGCGGTGAGGGACAAGACAAGCGTCCTGGAGATGCTGAGTGAATGCCTAGCCCATGCCACGCCTGGTGCCACCCGTGCCCAGATCTTCGACTGTTTGGCAAGCCGTGAGCGGCTTGGGAGCACGGGTCTCGGCTGGGGCGTGGCCATTCCGCACGGGCGCCTCGCAGGCGCCGTAAGCGCGGCGGGGGCCCTGATCAAGCTCGATCGAGGCGTCGATTACGGTGCGCCCGATGGTAAGCCGGTGGACATCGTCTTCGCGCTGTTGGCGCCTGCGGAGTCCTGCAAAGAGCACCTTGAGCTACTGGCGCAGCTGGCTGGCATCTTCGCGCATCGGCAGCTATTGGCCGAGTTGCGTTCGACCGTGGACGCCAGGGATGCGCACGCACACCTCGCCGGGGCAGATCCGCTCGATGGAGGCCCACCCGCCGCCGCTGTACGTGATCCTGCCCGGCCGCGTCTACCGGCCGGACTCCGATGCGACGC
>JAPSGG010000280.1 GCA_031177845.1 Chromatiales bacterium | reverse complement strand
TTCTCCCGCCCGGGCGGCGCAAGATCAGCTTCGAACACGCGTTCAGCGGCCAACCGGCCGTCAAGGACGTGATCGAGGCCCTTGGCGTCCCCCATACCGAGATCGACCTGATTCTGGTGAACGGCCACTCGGTGGATTTCTCCTCACGCATTGTCGACGGCGCCCACATCAGCGTGTATCCGATGTTCGAAGCGCTGGATATTACACCGCTGGTGCGGGTACGCCCCCGCCCGCTTCGCATCAGCCGATTCGTGCTGGATGCCCATCTCGGCGGGCTGGCGCGTCATCTCCGGCTGCTCGGCCTCGATACCTGGTATCGCAACGACTACGACGACGCCGACCTTGCGCACATCTCCAAATCGGCACGCCGCATCCTGCTGACGCGCGATCGCGGTGTATTGAAGCGAAGCAGCGTCACGCACGGCTATTATGTGCGCGAGACGAATTCCAAGCGCCAGACTCGAGAGGTCCTCGCACGCTTTGACCTCTACCGTGCGGCGCGTCCTTTTCGGCGCTGCCTCGACTGCAATGGCGAGATCAGGGCCGTCCACAAGGCCCAGATCCTCGATCGCCTGGAGCCGAAGACCCGCCGTTACTTCGACCGATTCTGGCTCTGCGAGGGCTGCCAGCGGATCTATTGGCAAGGGAGTCACTATGAGCGCATGCGGGACCTGGTGCAGGTCTTGCTAAAGGATGCTGTGAACGACTGATAGTTGAGAGCGATTGAGATCTAAGATCCCGCTATGACCTTAACCCTTACCTCCCCGGTATTCCAGCATAACGGCGAGATTCCCTCGCGTTTTACATGTGACGACGCGGATGTCTCACCCCCGTTAAGCTGGTCAGGGCTTCCGGTTGGCACTAAGAGTCTCGTGCTGATCGTGGACGATCCGGACGCGCCCGACCCGGCGGCCCCCAAGATGACCTGGGTGCACTGGGTCCTCTACAACATTCCCCCGGACACCCAGGGCTTGCCGGAGGGGGTAAACAGGCAGGCCCTCCCCCGTGGAACGCAAGAGGGGACCAACGATTTCAAGCGCACGGCTTACGGCGGTCCCTGCCCGCCCGTTGGCAGGCACCGCTACTTCCATAAGCTCTACGCCCTGGATGCCGTGCTGCCCTCACTCGACCGGCCCACCAAGCGCGATGTAGAGGCGGCTATGGAAGGCCGCATTCTGGGACGGGCCGAACTGATTGGGACCTATCGGCGGCGGGGCCGTTAGCCAGCCAAGACTATGAAGCCAAGGATGTCTTTATCGATGTTCACCGCGTTGATCTATACAGGTTGACCTTGCCCGCACTCCATCATGCAGATGGCTTGAAAACCATCGGCCTTCGAATCTTCTGGAGCACCGTGTGATTCAGGTGACTAGGACAAGCAAGGCCTAGGCTATCTTGCGCGCACGACGGCCAATAGCATGAAAAAACCAAATATCTTGTGGATCTGTACCGATCAGCAGCGGTTTGACACGCTGGGTTGTTACGGCAACGTCTACGTGCGTACGCCTCACCTGGATTGTCTGGCCGAGCAGGGGGTGCTGTTCGAGCAAGCATATTGTCAAAGCCCGGTTTGTACACCGAGCCGCGCGAGCTTCATGACCGGACGTTATCCTCGCACGACCAAGGTTTGTCAAAACGGTCAGGCGATTCCGGCCGACGAAAGGCTGATCTCCAAGCTGCTCGCCGAGGGCGGGTACACCTGCGGTCTGGCGGGCAAGTTGCATTTGTCACCTGCCCATCCCTCGGTATCGCCTGCAACCGAACGCCGCATCGACGATGGCTTCGCTGAGTTTCACTGGTCCCACCATCCGGAGCCGGATTGGCCGACCGATGAGTATCATCACTGGCTGCGCGCAAAAGGCAAGCAATACACAGTAGCCAAATTGGAAGGGTGCCGGCACGTGGAGATCGGCATGGACGCCGAATACCGCCAAACGACCTGGTGCGCGGAGAAGGCGATTCAATTTATGGAAGCAAACGCCACATACGATCGCCCGTGGATGTTCCTGGTGGACGTCTTCGATCCGCACCATCCGTTCGATCCACCGAAGGTGTATCTGGATCAATACCTCGATAGGATGGACGACGTGCCGCTGCCAGCATACCGACCGGGAGAGCTGTACGACAAGCCGCGTTACCAGCGCATTCAACACAAAGGTGCCTCCGGCAAGAAGGGCTGGTTCGCCTACTCCGGCATGAGCGAGAAGGAGCACAAACTGCTGCGGGCCGCCTATTGGGCGATGGTGGACGCGATCGACACGCAGGTTGGACGGATGTTAGAAGCATTGGAGCGAACAGGGCAGCGGGATAGCACTCTGGTCATCTTCATGTCCGACCACGGCGAGTTGCTGGGCGATCACGGCATGTATCTCAAAGGCCCGTACTTTTATGACGTGTCGATCCGCGTGCCGCTCATCGTCTCCATGCCCGGCACAGTACAAGGCGGGCGCCGCTTTTCCACATTCGTCGAACTGGTCGATCTGGCGCCAACACTGCTCGAAGCCGCCGGTCTCTCAATTTATCCGGGCATGCAGGGGCGTTCCATCTGGAGTCTGTTGACTGGCGGCCATAACGACCCGACGCACAGAGACGATGTGTACTGTGAGCTGTATGAAACCAACCTCAAGCATCCCGGCAAGGGCGCGCAGGCGGCCATGGTTCGCACGCGCGAACACAAGCTGGTGGTGTTCCATGGTGAGGAGATGGGCGAGCTGTATGACCTGCGACAAGACCCCGGCGAACACGACAATAAGTGGGCCGATCCAGCATATCGAGAGGTGAAAGGCGAACTGCTGCTCGAGCTCTGCGACCGAATGGCGGAGACGGTCGACCCGCTGCCGCTGCGCGTAGCGCCTTGGTAAGCGAACGATTGGGATCTGACGATTACCCGTCGGGCCAATTAGCCACAAACCATCAGCCCGCGTAGCCAAACCGCGCGACCACGTGGCGGTTGTTTGCACCTTCTTACGGCCTAGCCTACTCGGCTGGCTTGTCACCGCGAGGGGCTCGCTCATGCAATGGCATAGCCGCATGCCTCGCGTTTGTTTGGCAAGTTTTTCGTGAAAACGCTCGGAGCCGCGTGCGCTCCGCCATTCGGGTCATCAGCGAAGGAAATGTTCTGCACACCGCAAACCCGAGGCTGCGCGCGGCCGGGCTTGCTATTGCGCGCGCGAGCAGCGAGGCAGCGCGAATCTGCGGGAGAATCTCCTCGCGCGCGCGGCGGTGATAGATTGCAGCCTGCCTACCAGCCTCCAGAGAGGCAACGGCGGCGAGTTTCGCCGTATGCAAGGCGATCGACATGCCTTCGCCGGAGAAAGAGGGGATAACGGCGAACTGGTCCCCGAGCCGGTAGATTCCTTCGTCAGGCCTACCTGCGGCAGCGTAAACATATCCATAAGGTAAGGAGGCGATGGCCGCAGGCTGATCCCAGCGAGGCGTCGCCTCATCCAAAAACGTGCGCAGGTATGGGGACGCGCTGACCAGATAGGCCAGCAGCGCGTTCCAATCCTTGCCCATCTCTGCGAATCGATCTTTATCAATCAGCAAACATAGGTTGGCTTTCCCGTCTTCGATCACCTGCAAACCGGCATAGCCG
>JAPSGG010000279.1 GCA_031177845.1 Chromatiales bacterium | reverse complement strand
ATTCAGTGTCAAATTCAGGCGACCACTTCGCGGCCGGTCTCGGCGCCATCGAACTCACCGTGGCGCTGCACTACGTGTACAACACGCCTCATGATCGCCTGGTATGGGACGTCGGCCACCAGTGCTATCCGCATAAGATCCTCACCGGACGCCGTGAACGCCTCGGCACGATCCGCAGGCAAGGCGGCCTGGCGCCCTTTCCCAAGCGGGGCGAGAGCGAGTACGACAGCTTCGGCGTCGGCCATTCCAGCACCTCCATAAGCGCCGCATTGGGGATGGCGTTGGCTATCGCCGCCAATCACGATAACCGCAAGACAGTTGCCATCATCGGCGACGGCGCGATGACGGCCGGTATGGCCTACGAGGCTCTCAATCATATCGGCGACCTGGGGGCCGACCTGCTGGTGATCCTCAATGACAACGAGATGTCCATCTCGCCCAATGTGGGGGCGATGAACAAGTATCTGACTCGCATGCTCTCCGGCCGCGTGTACTCCACGATGCGCGAGGGTGGTAAGCGCCTGCTCAAGCAGATGCCACCCATGTGGGAGTTCGCGCGCCGGGCCGAAGAGCACGTCAAGGGCATGATCGTGCCTGGAACGTTATTCGAAGAGATGGGCGTCACCTACTTCGGACCCGTCGACGGTCACGATCTACTAGGTCTGGTCAGGACCTTGGAGAACCTCAGGGATCACAAGGGCCCACGACTTCTGCACATCGTCACGCGTAAGGGTAAGGGCTATGCGGCGGCCGAGGCCGACCCGGTGAAATACCATGCGGTTTCCAAATTCGATCCTAGCGTCGGCGTCATCCCGTCCACAAAGCCGGCCAAGCTGACCTACACTCAGGTATTCGGCGACTGGCTGTGCGACATGGCGGCGGAGGATCCTCGCCTGATGGCGATCACGCCCGCGATGCGCGAAGGCTCGGGCTTAGTGCGGTTCTCGAAGGAGTATCCCAAGCGGTACTTCGATGTGGGCATCGCCGAGCAACATGCCGTCACGGTAGCCGCAGGTATCGCCTGCGAGGGGCGCAAGCCCGTGGTGGCGATCTATTCCACGTTTTTGCAGCGCGCTTATGACCAACTTGTCCACGACGTCGCAATCCAGAACTTGCCGGTGCTATTTGCCATCGATCGCGCCGGCGTGGTCGGTCCGGACGGCCCTACGCATGCCGGCAGCTTTGATCTGAGTTATCTGCGCTGTGTGCCCAATATGACCATCATGGCGCCGGCCGACGAAAACGAGTGCCGCCATATGCTGTACACAGGCTATCTGCTCGACTCGCCGGCGGCGGTGCGCTATCCGCGCGGCAGCGGCCCGGGTGTGGAGGTCGAGCGCGAGATGCGGCGGCTAGCCGTAGGCAAAGCTGAATGCTTGCGAGAGGGCCGCAATGTGGCGCTATTAGCGTTCGGTAGCGCCGTGAGCGAGGCCTTGCAGGCCGGCGACGAACTGGATGCCACGGTAGTCAATATGCGCTTTATCAAGCCGCTTGACGAAAACATAGTCTTCGAGATGGCCCACCAACACGATTTCCTGGTCACCGTGGAAGACAACGCGGTGGCTGGTGGCGCCGGTAGCGCAGTCAACGAATGTCTGGCGCGCCTCGACGTTCAGGTGACGGTCCTCAATCTGGGATTGCCGGATCGGTTCTTAGACCATGGCAGCCGCGAGCAGCTGCTAACGGAAGCGGGCATCGACGCGCCTGGCATTATTGCCTCGATCGAGGTCTTGCTCCGCAATCGGCGGCGGCCGGCCTCCAGCAGTTACGCGGCGTCCTGACGCCATCTGTGCAGCCGGCGCCGCGGGACGCTCATTCCTCGCCCTTAGACAGGGAAGCTCCAAAATTTTACCTCCACGATGAGCATAATCGCCTCTAACGCATTCGATGCCATTCCGGACACGCAGAATGTACGGGACACCCGTCGGATCCCCATCAACAAGGTAGGTATCAAGGACATTGTGCATCCGGTGCGGATCCTAAGCCGTAACGGTGAGGAACAGCATACGGTCGCACGCTCTAACATGTATGTCGACCTGCCGCATGATTTTAAGGGGACACACATGTCGCGCTTTGTGGAGATTTTAATGGGCCATGAGCGCGAGCTCACGGTGGCGTCCTTCAAGACCATGCTTGCCGAGATGACCGCGCGCCTAGAGGCCGATGCAGGCCACATCGAGATGACCTTTCCCTATTTCGTGGACAAGGCCGCACCCATCTCCGGCGCCCGAAGCCTCCTGAACTATGATGTGACCTTCATCGGCGAACTCATCGATGGCCAGCCGCGCATGCGCGTCAAGGTGGTGGTGCCGGTCACCAGCCTGTGTCCCTGCTCCAAGAGCATCGCCAACTACGGCGCGCACAGTCAGCGCGCGCATGTGACGCTTGCTGTGCGCACGGATCACTGCCTCTGGATCGAAGAGCTAATTGAGCTGGTGGAAGCCCAAGCCTCCTGCGAGCTTTATGGCCTGCTCAAACGCGCCGATGAGAAGTATGTAACCGAGCGGGCCTACGAGAATCCGAAGTTCGTGGAGGATGTGGTGCGCGACATCGCCCTCAAGCTCAATGCCGATCCGCGCATCCTGGCCTATGCCATTGAGGCGGAGAACTTCGAGTCCATCCATAACCACTCGGCCTACGCGATGGTGGAAAAGGATCAGGAGTAAGAGCTGATAAGGAGGGGAGATGGATCGGAGCCCTGCAGCCCCCCGGGCTCTGATCAGGGGCGAGAGTGGAGCAATAGGCTTCTAGGCCGCGAGATTTACACGCCGTCCAGCCTGCGTGCAGGCAGCGTGCTGAACCGAGCTTCGCTGCTGACTTGACCCCCACCGCCCTGCATTGAAGCGATCAGCCGCTTGAGGATCTCCTCGGCGGCCGCCGGCGCCAGGCTCTCACGATTGCCACTTTGTGCGGTGATAAGCGTCTGACCGGGCTGATCGAGCAGGTGAACCTGATAACGGCCGTTCTCATACAGATTTGCGTTGCCCGCCTTATCCACCCGTCCCGTCAGAACCCCTACACTTTGTCCTGCCGCCGGTCGATAGCGGAAGTAGTAGGTACCATTGACCACATCCTCTTCTTCCACCGGCAAACCCGCCCGATCTAAGGCCACTCCCGTCAGCGGCCACACGCGACTAAACTGATCTTCGACCACTAGTACCGGGATGCCCGCGACCCGATCTAGTCGCATCGGTGCCCCGTCCGGTTCAGCGCTCGCGACCTGCTGCTCGGCCTGTTGCCGCGATTCGCCGAGATAAACCATCAGGCGGGTCAGATACTCGGCTTCAAGGCCCAGGTCGGAAGAACGCGGCTCCCAGCGCGCGGCCTCATTGCTGCCCGTCCGCACCGTGCCGCGATGCGTGATATAAACGTTGGTCGTATCGGCGTCTTGTCGCTCCAGACGCAAGCGATATTGATCGCGCATGCCCGTATCTAATGCGCCCTCTCCAAAGGGTTCGATCCATTCACTCTGCATGATGCCCAGTTGCGGCTCTTCCCGCGCAAGCTCGACACCGGCATGACTCCAGAAGTCGTGCAACTTCGGCCATAGTGCAGCGGGATCGGCATCGATCTCCAACCAACGCGCGCCGTCCTGGCGGCGCACCCGCATA
>JAPSGG010000278.1 GCA_031177845.1 Chromatiales bacterium | reverse complement strand
GCTGCGGGACTCATTCCGGCGAGGCAAGATTGATGAAAGGCTCGTAGAGCGAGCAAAAGAGATCATGGCACGTATTCGCGCTCACCTTGACGCGCCAAGGGCGGATCTTAAGTAATTCTTTCAAACTCAGGGAAAAGGTTACAACGATTGCCGCGCATAAGTAGGCAAGTCCGCGCTTTATCCCCTCATAGCAACCCATCCTAACGGCGGCAAACACCAAACCTGTCTCTAAATCACAGCTACCGCGAGATGTCATGCGCAAACGGATCATTACCCAAGACGCATGCGAGAACTCACTTCCCGATCAGAACTGGTTAGACGTGGGAAGCCTCGCACAGGTCGAGATCACATCCGAAGACCCGGCGCACCCGATCGAGTCGGCGCTTGAGTTGGGCGCCGGCGCGGGCTGGAGAGCGTCAGGAACCGGCGAGCAAATCATCCGCCTTCTGTTTGACAATCCGCTGAGGCTCAGACGCATCCGTCTCGTATTCTATGAGCCGGAAAGCGCGCGTACGCAGGAATTTGTGCTGCGCTGGTCACCCGATGGCGGGCACTCCTACCGAGAGATTGTACGTCAGCAGTATACGTTCAGCCCGCCACTCACAAGCCGTGAAGTGGAAGATTTCGTCCTTGACCTCCAAGCCGTGACAGCGCTTGAACTAAGGATTATTCCTACCATAAGTGGGGGTAGTACCTGTGCATCGCTGGCTCAATTACGGCTGGCCTGAGGAGCTTGAAGCATACTGCGCAGGAGGCGAATAAAAAGGTATCGCCGAATCCGCCACACGGTTTCATCTAGCCAGCAAGGCTATGCTTAACCTTGCAGCGGCAACAGACGCTGTAAGTCCTTGATGCTTATATGGTGCCGATGGCCGGACTCGAACCGGCACGGCTTTCGCCACTGCCCCCTCAAGACAGCGTGTCTACCAATTCCACCACATCGGCGCTTGCTTTATGAGTCTCGCGAAATTATAGGGACTTCGCTGGCGAGGTTTAAGCGGGATGAAGCTTCTAATTCGGTACATCTTCCGGCCGCACGTCGCCCGTAGGCGGCACGTCGCTGGGCGCAGCCTCCGGGGCGTCGGCAGGTCTATTTTTCGTGGATTCGTTGATGACCGGCACATCGGACGCGGGCGCACTATCTGTTGCCGATACATCTTCGTTCACCGGCACGTCCGCTGCCGGCACATCAGCAGCTTCACCCTCAATCGGACCCGGCGAGGGCTGCGGCGAGTTTTCTAATTGATCGATGATGCTGCGATCCGTCGGTTGATGACTGACGATATAGGCCAGCCCCAGGCTGTTAATGAAGAACAAGGTGGCGAAGACAGCGGTAGAACGGCTCAGAAACGACCCCGAACCGCGCGCACCGAATACCGTAGCCGATGCACCACTGCCGAACGCGGCGCCCGCATCGGCGCCCCTGCCATGCTGCAGTAATACCAACACGACCAGACCGATCGCAAGCAGCACATCGATAGTTAAGAGGATGCTGTATAACATCGCGCTCGGCAGCCCTTTACGCGGCGCCGCAGATTGCCAGAAATTCGCCGCTCTTTAGCGAAGCGCCGCCGATCAGTCCGCCGTCAACGTCCGGCTGTGAAAAGAGTTTGCTGGCATTATCCGCCTTGACGCTGCCGCCGTAGAGAATTCGCACGTTTTCTGCGATGCGCTTATCTTGGGCCGCGAGGCGCTGGCGGATGAAGGCATGCACGGCCTGGGCCTGCTCTGGTGTCGCGGTCTTACCGGTGCCGATGGCCCATACTGGCTCATAGGCAATCACCGCATCCCTGAAGGCGCTAATGCCCTCCAGATGGATAACCGCGTCCAGTTGCCGCGCCACGACCTGTTCGGTGTTCCCCTGCTCGCGCTCCTCCAGCAGTTCGCCCACGCAAAGGATTGGCCACAGTTCACTACGGCGCGCGGCGGCGAACTTGCGCGCAGTCAGCGCATCATTCTCGCCGTAAATATGGCGTCGCTCGGAGTGCCCGACGATGCAGTAGCGCACGCCGAAATCCCGCAACATGGGGGCGGAAACCTCGCCTGTGAAGGCGCCTGAGTCCTGGTCGCTTACGTCCTGCGCGCCCACCGCAATCGGCGATCCCATGAGCATGGCCTGCACGGCGGGCAGGTAGATATACGGCGGACACACGGCAATTTCTGCTTGCTGGATTCGCTCGATGCCTGCGAGAATAGTCTTGATCAATGGCTGGATAGTGGCTAGAGAGCCGTTCAACTTCCAGTTGCCGGCGACCAGTGCTCGGCGCATCAGATTCCCCGCTGGACAATTGATGGACGCTAAAAAGACGCGCAAGCTTAACCGCGCGGACGCCGCGCTTCAAGGGCACAGCGCCGTGCAGGGTCGGATTCAGGCGTTGAGCAGCCCCTTGGCCGTGGCCGCCTCACTCACCTGCGCGGCGATGCGCTCGGCGAGTTGCTCGACGTGCGCTACATTCTCGCCCTCGACCATGACTCGCACCAGCGGTTCGGTGCCGGATGGCCGCAGCAGTACACGGCCTCGGCCAGAAAGCTCACGCTCGGCCTCCCTGACCGCTGTCTGAACGCGCTCCGACGCCCTGACATCGAAAGCCGCAGCGATAGGCACATTGATCAGGGTTTGTGGATATTTGGCCATACCCGCCTTCACTTCGTGAAGCCCGCGGCCGGCACTCACCAGCACGTGTAGGACCTGCAAGGCGGAGATGATTGCATCGCCCGTGGTGGTGCGATCCAGACAGATGATATGGCCGGAGGACTCACCGCCTAACTTCCAGCCGGCCTGCTGCATTGTCTCCAGCACGTAGCGGTCCCCGACCGCGGCGCGTTTGAACGGGATGTTCATGGAACCCAGAACCTGCTCCAGCCCGAAGTTGCTCATCAATGTGCCGACTACCCCGCCGTCCAGGCTGCCTTCCTGGTGCTTGGCGGCGGCGATGATGTACAGCAATTCGTCGCCATCGACCACTTCGCCGTGGCTATCCACCATGATAAGGCGATCGCCGTCTCCGTCGATTGCGATTCCGACATCGGCCTGATGTTCGATTACGGCAGCACGCAGTGACTTAGGCGCGACCGCACCACATTGGTCGTTGATATTTAAGCCATTCGGCTGGGCCCCTATAGACACGACGTCGGCGCCCAACTCCTCGAATACCTCCGGCGCTATGTGATAGGTCGCGCCGTGTGCGCAATCCACCACGACCTTCAAGCCGCGCAGCGCAGTGGTAAACGGGATTGTACGTTTGCAGAACTCGATGTAGCGTCCCGCCGCATCCACCACACGCTCGGCCTTGCCAAGCCGGTCGGACTCCACGATCTCCATCGGCCGCTCCAGCTCCGCCTCGATCGCAAGCTCTATCTCATCCGGCAGCTTCAGCCCCTCGTGAGAGAAGAATTTCAGACCGTTATCGTAGTAAGGATTGTGCGAGGCACTGATCACGATGCCGGCCGAGGCGCGCAAGGTACGAGTCAGATAGGCGATGCCTGGCGTTGGCATAGGCCCCAATAGATGGATGTCGACGCCGGCTGCCGAGAGGCCGGCCTCTAGCGCGGACTCGAGCATGTAACCTGAGATGCGCGTGTCTTTGCCGATCAGTACCTTGTTGCGCCCGCCGGCAACCAGCACCCGGCCGACC
>JAPSGG010000277.1 GCA_031177845.1 Chromatiales bacterium | reverse complement strand
CCCGAGCGTCACTTCGTCAACGGCAATCCGCTCAAACCACCATTTCCGGAGCACATGCAGATGGCACTATTTGGGTTGGGCTGTTTCTGGGGAGCCGAGCGGGTCTTCTGGGAAGCCAAAGGTGTGTACACCACAGCCGTTGGTTACGCAGGCGGTTATACTCCCAATCCGACCTACCGTGAGGTGTGCACCGGTCGCACTGGCCATAACGAGGTAGTACGGGTCGTATTCGATCCAGGCGTGATTTCTTACGAGAATCTATTACAGATCTTCTGGGAGGCGCACGACCCCACTCAAGGCATGCGCCAGGGTAACGATGTCGGCACCCAGTATCGTTCGGGTATCTATACCTATGATCAGGAGCAGCAGTCGAAGGCGGAGGCCTCGCGCGACCGTTATCAGGAAGCCCTATCGAGGACGGGCTACGGCCGCATCACGACCGAGATCATGCCCGCGCCGGAATTCTATTATGCCGAGGATTACCATCAGCAGTATCTCGCCAAGAATCCCGGCGGCTATTGCGGCCTGGGCGGGGTAGGGGTGTCTTGTCCCGGGTGAGGGCATCACATCAGAGGACGAGTGTGCCAGGGCGTGAGGTGTGGGAGCCTAAGAGCGCAGAGACGGGGGTAAAGTTCGCGCTCTAGCGCTTTCACGATTGCCACGCTCAAGAATTCTATTTGGTCAGACGCATCTCCGCGCAGGGAACAGATGTGAAAAAACGATCGCTGCTATTTTTCCTGATCTACCTGCTGGCCGCGGGCTTGGCTTTCGGCGATGAAGATAAGGCCGCCATCCGCACGGTCACCGTGGCGGGGGTAGGCGAGGTCAGCGCCGAGCCGGACAGGGCTATCGTATTCATGGGCGCGCAGGCGGTCGAGCCAGGACTCAATGCGGCACGGGAAAAGGTCACGCGCACCGTGCAGTCTTTCCTGCGGCTGACGCGCGAGCTCGGCATCGATAGCAAGCACGTTCAGACCTCGCAACTGACCGTGCGGCCGGAATACGAGTGGGACTCCGAAGCCCGGCAGCAGCGGCTGATGGGTTACTTCGTCGAGCGCCAGTTGAGGGTCGATCTGCGCAACCTGAACCAGCTTGGAGAGCTGTTGGAACGCGCGGTTTCCACCGGCGTCAATCTCGTGACCGGTCCGGAGTTCGGCTCTAGCCGCGAGAATGAGTTACGGCGCGAAGCGCTCGAGCACGCCGCAGTAGACGCGCGCGCCAGCGCCAGCGCGCTGGCTCAGTCACTGGGTGTCAACCTGGGGATGTTGCGTCGGATCACCGCAACTGGTGTCGGCTTTGAGCCGCCGGTGATGGCTTACGCGATGGCCAAGATCGAGCAGGCCGACACCAGTGCCGCCGAGACCTATCAGGCGGGCCAGATCACGATCACCGCGCGGGTGATTGCCGAGTTTGATCTCATCGTGGACTAAGTCGCGATGACACGACCGGTTCTTAACCTTGGCGAATCTGCGTCTCCAAACTCGCCTTGAGCGACGGCTCTAGCATCAGGTTACGCGCAAGCTCATCCAGATAAGCTCGCTCCATATAATTTTTCTCGTCAATCATGAGCAGGCTGGCGAGATACATCTCGGATGCCATCTCCTTCGATGTCGCTGCGGATGCCACCTCCTGCGGATCGAGCGGCCTATTTAACTCCGCCTGCAGCCAGTCACGCAAGGTCGCATCATCGGACAGCTTGCCGAGTTCCTCGTCGATCATCTGCCGCTCGCGGTCATCAATATGTCCGTCCGCCTTGGCCGCAGCCACCAGCGCCTTGAGGATCGCGCGACTGTGCGTTTCCGCTTCTGAGCCGGTCAATCGGTCAACCGTGCGCGGCGGTGAGCTTGGAGCGGCTGCCGCGTTCTGCTTCTGCCAATCAGAATAGGCGCGGTAAGCAAGCACGCCGAGCGCGGCGAGGCCGCCATAAGCAAGTCCTTTACCGCCGAACTTGCGCATCCGCTTGTTGCCCAGGAGCATGCTCAACGCACCGCTGGCCAGCGCACCCTTGCCAAGGCCTGATAATTGACTGCCGAGACCAGCGTCAGGACTGGCTCGATGCTTGGTGGATTGCGATGACAATCGGTCTTGCAGCATGGATGGACCGGATTTCAGCAACTGATCCAGCAAGCTCTTAGTTTTCATCGGTCTCCTGTATAGTCGATTGTTTGAGGATTCAACCCGATAGACTGAAGCAGGCGAGCGAAATTCCCTGCGACTCTAGACGTAGGCGTCGCCTCCAGCGCAACTAAGACTTATACAGGCTGCTCGTGGACGAATTTCGCTTCACCAATCGTTTCGCCCGTTTCTGAAGGCGCTCGACGGGGGTAACTGAATCCTTGAGCGCAGCCCGCCAATAACCCGCCCGCAGGTAATGTGGCAGCGCTCTCACATAGAGATCGTAGCCGCGCCAGATCTCACCCAGCGCAAAGCAACGGCGTAGGGAATAGCCAACACTTCTTGCGAGAAAAATCGAGCGGTCGAGGCTCTGCGCATCGCCGCCCGGATAATCGCCCCGTCTCTCACGCTCCAGCAGCAGGCGCGCCCCCTCATAGAGCGGCGCGGCGTCCTGGCTGAGGCTGTCGCCCGTCGAATGTTGCCGATAGGCATCGAGCACCGGCGCCTGGACGAAGATGAATCCGCGCTCGGTGCCGATACGTAAGTAAAGATCATGGCCCTCGGAGCACACGCGCCGCTGGACGAAACCGTCGGCCCTGCGCAGCACATCGGCGCGGATGGCGGACAGTATGGAAATCGGATACTCTGCGGGCGCGGCCTCAAGAAAGCTATCCCATCGCTCCACGGCGAGCGGCTCGGCCTTGACCCCGGCTAACTCGTCTTCCTGCGTGAACTTATGGCGCTTTCCGAGGATGAAGGCCGGCTTTTCGAAGCGGTCGATCACCTGCTTAAAGGTCGCTAGTGTCCACGGGAAGAACCGGTCATCGCTGTCGAGGAAGGTGATGTACCGGCCCCGCGCTTTTCTCAGGCCATAATTACGCGCCTTAGCGGGCCCGCCGTTCGCCTGCCAAAATATCCGAACCTTATCCGCGTATATCGCCAGTATCTCATCAGTGCCGTCGGTGGAGCCGTCATCGACCACGATGATCTCGTAGTCCGCCAGCGTCTGGCGGAATATGGATTCGAGCGCCTCCTTGATCAGATGCCCGCGGTTATAGGTGGGCATGATAATGGTGAAGAGACATCCGCGGTCAACCATTGCTTATTCCTTCTGTTGTTAGATCGGCCCTCGTACGAGCACGGAACTTTTCGCATTTGCATAGACCATGCCACAGTAGCAAGGATGAGCGTGGCAGCGACCCCCGCCCTACAGCAGTGACAATAGAACAGGAGGCATCCCATTGCTTGATCGATATTCGATTAATCCCACCCGTATTAGATCGAGTTACGATCCTCATAACATGAGGTTCTTGAATGCGTGACGTGTTGCTAAGGGTCAACGAGGTCTTTCATCCCAGCCGCGAAGGAATTTGCAGTATGTCTGCGATTGGACGCGGGCCTGTTCGGCGCGCGGTACTCTTCAGTGTGCTTCTGCTGGCCGGCCCTTGCGTGACGCTGGGTGAGCCCTTCGTGCTGAAAGACGATGCCCAGGTGCTGGAGCGGCTGCCGTACACGCCGGGT
>JAPSGG010000276.1 GCA_031177845.1 Chromatiales bacterium | reverse complement strand
AGTTCGCGTTAGAAGGCTTCCTGTCAGAACTAAGCAACCTAAGGTGTTCAAATTCCCCAAGCTTGCGTTTAGTAGCTTTCCCAGCCTAAATAAGCGCCTCTGCAGAGCTGCGCACCGCCCCTCATGCGCAACTTTGTAACGGCGGTTATCGTTGTCTAATAAAATAATTCGCCCGCGATAAACGCTGCGGCTTGTTCGGTTCGCGGGCATTCGAAGAATTCTTCGGCGGGTGTGTGTTCCAGTAGCCGGCCCTTGTGCAGAAATAGCACTTCATCGCTCAGACGCCGCGCCTGCGCCAGATCGTGGGTACTCATGATGATGCAGGTGCCGGCGCTGTGAATGGCTTGGATGAGCATTTCGATCGCGTGGGTCGCGATCGGATCGAGATTGGCGGTCGGTTCATCCAGCAATAATACCTTCGGCTGCGTCACCCAGGCGCGCGCAATGGCCAAGCGTTGTTGTTCGCCGCTCGATAACACACGCGCCGGCCGGTTGGCCAAATGGGCGAGCCCGGCGTGCTCGAGCGCCTCTGCGACCCGCGGTCTGCGGCTGCGGCGGGGAACACCCTTGACCGCGAGCGCATAGTCGAGGTTGGCGGCGGCAGAGCGACGCAGAAGCACAGGCTTTTGGAATGCCATGGCCAGCCAGCGATGCGCGCGCGCCGGGCTCTGGCCCCGCCAGGTGATCGAACCATGACTAGGTTCGATGAGTCCGTGACACAACCGCAGCAGCAGACTTTTGCCGGCGCCGTTTGGTCCCAAGATCATCGTGCAGGGACCAGGCCGCAGAGTGAATGAAACTCGGTCTATCAGGCGCTGGCCATTCGCGAGATAACCCACGTCGCTCGCGATGAGCGGCAGCACCGGCGATGACAACCCGTATTGAGCCGGCGCATCCTGATTAACGGCAGCATCGCGCTCTTTAATGATGGTGGCGGTACGCGACATCTCTTACGCCCATTGCGGCTGCGTTGATGCTGATAGAAAGCGCGATCAGGATCAGGCCCAGCGCCAGCGCCAGCGCGAGATTGCCTTTGCTGGTCTCTAAGGCAATGGTGGTGGTCATCACGCGCGTGACGTGATCGATGTTGCCGCCCACGATCAATACTGCGCCAACCTCGGCACTGGCGCGCCCGAAGCCAGCTAACACGGCGGTGATCAAACTGAAACGGCCATCCCATAGCAGGGTGCGCATCTTGTGAAGCCCGCCCGCGCCCATTGCCCTTAGCTGTTCGTCGTACTCCTCACTGAGATCCGCCATAGTCTGCCGCGTCAGGGCCGCGATGATCGGCGTGACCAGTACACATTGCGCGATGACCATGGCGCTGGGCGTGAACAACAACCCCAACGGCCCTAGGGGGCCGGAACGCGACAGCAATAGATAGACCACCAGGCCGACGACCACCGGCGGCAAACCCATGAAGGCATTGAGTAGGGCCACCACGATGCCACGGCCGGGAAACCGGTAAAGCGCGACGGCCGCGCCGATTGGCAGCCCAATCAGGCTGGCCAACGCCACCGCGGTTAGACTGACCTGCAACGACAAGCAGACGATCTCAGCCAGATCGGCGTCGAAGTTGACGATCAACTCAACCGAGGTGACCAGTGCGGAGTAGAACTCGCTCATGATGATTGCGCGCGCCGCGCGCATCGGCCAATTGATTGCATAATCATGAGCCAATCTTCAGGCAGCGGTCAAATGCGTAGCTGGAACATGATGGATCAGCTAAATGCAGCCGCTTGCCGCGAGCTGTAGGCGAGGTGACAAGGCATCGTAATGCTATCAGATAGCCCATCGGGAACCTGACCTCACGCAGTTCTCGCCGACACGCGTGAGAGGCGACCGCGCTGTCCGTCTTATTGATGATGGTGATGCTGCATTTCGTCGCCCGCAGCCCTCCGGATGCGCAGCATCGCGGGCAGGCGTTCTCCGCCATCGAAAGTCAGCAGCACACGGACCTGGTCGCCGGCACGAAGTTGTTCGACTGGCGCTAGCATCATCAGATGGTACCCGCCCGGTTCCAGCGCCACCCGCCCGTCGGCCGGAATCGGGATCGAACTCTGCGGCGACATCCTAGCGATGCCGTCCTCGAATGTTGAGCGATGCATCTCAATACTCTCGAATGCGGCGCTTTCCGCGGCGATCAACTCGCGCGGTTCGGCACTATCGTTCTCGATCACCAGGTAACCGGCCAGCCCCGATACAGTGGGTGGCGCTTCGCGTATCCACCCATCGCGCACGCTCAAGCCGGTCTCCGCGCCGCCTGCGTAAGAGGCCATCAAGGTCATAGTGAGCAAGAAGAGCAAGGATAAGAGGCGTGCGGACATGGTTGCACTCCGGTTCCGGGCATCGAAGGACATGCTATCGTACGCTAGAGCCGAATACCCGGCCGTGATCGATGTATACATGGCGATACCCTCGGAAAAAGCCGTTGCGGTTGCAATGCGGGTCGGGCTAACCTTGCATTCCTATCGTCCTCTCGTCCCATAGCCGAAATGCCCAGCCCCGTTCTCGAGATGACTTCCAAACGCACGGCGCTCTACGACCAGCATGTCGCCAGGGGTGCGCGAATGGTGAGCTTCGGCGGCTGGGAATTGCCCCTTCATTACGGCTCGCAGATGAAGGAACATCACCACGTGCGCCGAGACGCGGGCGTATTCGACGTTTCGCACATGACGGTGATCGACGTGGGCGGCCGCGACGCGCGCGCCTATCTGCGCCATCTGCTGGCTGCGGATGTGGCCGCGCTCAACATGCCAGGCCGAGCGCTCTACGGTTGCATGCTGAACGAACAGGGCGGCATCCTCGATGATCTGATCGTCTATTGGCTTTCGGAGTCGCGCTTCCGCCTGGTGGCCAACGCCGCCACCCGCGATAAGGATCTTGCCTGGATGCGGTTGCACGCCGGCGAATACGCCGTTGAACTGACGGCGCGCAACGAGCTAGCGATGCTTGCTGTTCAAGGTCCTAACGCGCGCGCGCGGCTGCTCGATGTACTCGATGCCGATAAACATGCAGTGGTGACACGGTTGAGGTACTACGAGGCCGTCGAATCATCTGATACGTGCATTGCGCGCACCGGCTATACCGGCGAGGACGGCTTCGAGATCATGCTGCCCGAAGCTCAAGCGCCTGAGCTCTGGCAGCAGCTGGTGAATGCCGGCGTAGCGCCCGCGGGTCTCGGTGCGCGCGACACGCTGCGGCTGGAAGCCGGCCTGAACCTTTACGGCGCGGACATGAGCGAGGACGTAACGCCGCTGGAGTGCGGGCTTGCCTGGACGGTGGCCCTAGAATCCCGGCGGGACTTCATCGGCCGCGCGGCATTGTTGGAGCAGCGCGTCAATGGCATCAGGCGCGAGCGCGTGGGACTGCTAGTGGAAGGCCGCAGTGTACCGCGCGCGCATCAAAAGGTGTTCTTTGGCCGTGCCGGTGAAGGCGAAGTCACGAGCGGTACTTTCTCACCAACCATAGGCGCGCCCATCGCGCTCGCGCGCGTACCAGCTTCGAGCGGTGAGCGCTGCGAGGTCGAGAGCCGGGGGAAGCGGCTCGAGGCGCGGGTAGTGAAACCACCGTTCGTACGCCACGGAAAGCCGCGCCACTAGCAATGCGCTGGAGGGCATCAACTTCCACACGCATTCA
>JAPSGG010000275.1 GCA_031177845.1 Chromatiales bacterium | reverse complement strand
GCTAGCAATCCGACATGCAATATGCCGCGCTTGTTCCGTCGGATCTGAGCACCGCGCGCGAGTTTATCCTGTGGGGCGCGCGCCGGCTTGACAAGGCCAGGCTGGTCTTCGGCCATGGCACCGACAACGCCTTGGACGAGGCGGCCTGGCTGGTGTTGCATGCCCTCGATATGCCACCCGAGGCGGACGGCGATGTATTGAACCGATGCTTGAACTCCGACGAGAAAGCGACAGTTGTCGAACTACTGCAACGGCGCATCGCTGAGCGCAAACCGGCCGCGTATCTCACTCGCGCAGCCTGGTTCGCGGGCTTGAAGTTCTATGTCGATGAGCGGGTGCTCGTACCACGTTCACCCATCGCCGAATTAATTAAATCGCGCTTCATGCCGTGGTTGGATCCGGGTGCGGTCACGCGCGTGCTGGATATCGGTGCGGGCTCGGGCTGCATCGGCATCACCTGCGCGTATGCGTTTCCAGGTGCGCAGATCGAACTTACCGACATCTCGGCCGATGCACTGGATGTCGCCCGGGAGAACATCCGGCGCCACGGGCTGGAGGCGCAGATCAACGCGGCCCAATCGGATGTGTTCGATGCGTTGGCGGGCCGCCGCTACGACCTCATCGTCAGTAATCCGCCATATGTGGACGCCGAAAGCATGATGAACCTGCCGGCCGAATACCGGCATGAACCGGCGCTGGGTCTGGCAGGCGGTGACGAGGGACTGGACATCGTGCTGCGTATTCTCCATAAGGCTGGAGAATTTCTGACGTCGAGCGGGGTTCTGGTGGTCGAGGTGGGCGAGGGCGCGGTAAGGCTTGAGCGACGTCTGCCCAAGGCGCCTTTTCTGTGGCTCGAATTCCAGCGCGGCGGTGGCGATGTGTTTCTGCTCACCGCCGATCAGTGCCGAAGCCTTTGAGGACGGTAGGCAGGGCTCACCACTCATCGTCTTTCCATTTCCGCAACTTGCTGTAATCGATCTTCTTGAAGTCTTCCCGGGCCTTGGCGATCTGCATTACGATGTAAGCTCCGAGCCCTAGCAGAAACAAGCCCAGAAAGAAGATAAAAATCCACAATTCCGAGGACATATCCGGCCTCTGCTATGTAGCCAGTATGTAGGGCGCATCCCGTGCATCAGACGGACCCGTGTGCAGCGCGCCCCGCGGTTTCTAAGATTCTCTCTGGAATACTGCAGCAAACTCCAGGCCATCCCCGTGACGCTCTCTGGGCGAGGGCTTTTTCCTCTACAATGCCGGCCATGTCGGGCAATACGTTCGGGCGTCTCTTCTGTGTAACCTCCTTTGGCGAGAGCCACGGCCCTGCCATCGGCTGCATCGTGGATGGGTGTCCGCCGGGCCTGGCGCTGAGCGAGCCGGATATCCAGAAGGATCTGGAGCGCCGCCGCCCAGGCAAGTCGCGTCACACTACGCAGCGGCGGGAGCCGGATGAAGTGCGGATTCTGTCCGGCGTGTTCGAAGGTAGGACCACGGGTACGCCCATTGCCCTGATCATCCAGAACGTGGACCAGCGCTCCAAGGATTACTCAAAGAATAGGGATAGCTTTCGTCCTGGCCACGCGGACTACACCTATCTCAAGAAGTATGGCCTTCGCGACTACCGCGGGGGAGGGCGGGCATCGGCGCGCGAGACCGCAGCGCGGGTGGCGGCCGCGGCCATTGCCCGCAAGTATTTGAAGGAGCGTTGCGGCATCGTCATACGCGGCTGTCTGGCACAGCTGGGGCCGATCAAGGCCGAAAGATTCGATTGGGACGCGGTGGAGAACAACCTATTTTTCTGCCCGGATCCTGATAAGGTCGCGGAAATGGAGGCTTACATGGATGCATTGCGCAAGGAAGGCAATTCCATCGGCGCGCGCATCAATGTCGTCGCGCAGGGCGTGCCGCCTGGCCTGGGCGAGCCGGTCTTCGATAAGCTGGACGCGGATATCGCGCACGCTATGATGGGCATCAACGCAGTTAAGGGCGTGGAGATTGGCGCAGGATTTGCCGCTGTCACGCAGAAGGGCACGGAGCACCGAGATGAGATAACGCCGCAAGGATTTTTGAGCAACAATGCCGGCGGCATCCTGGGCGGAATCTCATCCGGACAGGACATCCGCGTCAGCATCGCGCTGAAACCGACGTCAAGTCTGCGCCTGCCGGGAAGGACCATCGATGTTCATGGCCAATCCACGGAGGTCATCACGACCGGCCGCCACGACCCCTGCGTCGGCATTCGCGCCACACCAATTGCCGAGGCGATGCTGGCGCTGGTGCTGATGGACCACGTGCTGCGCCACCGCGCGCAGAACATGGACGTAACTACCACGTTCCCCGATCTTTCCTCCTCTATTTAAGAGCGTGCCGGCATCCGCATCGGCCAGGGTGCCGCATTCCCGGCTAGCCGGCTTCTATTTTTTCTACTTCGCCAGCGTCGGCGCTTTTCTGCCCTTTTGGGGGCTTTATCTGGAAGAGCTCGCGTTCACGCCGACCGAGATCAGCCAGCTGATGGCCGTGACCCTGGCTACCAAGGTCATCGCGCCCAACGTGTGGGGATGGATCGCCGATCATACCGGCCAGCGGGTGTGGATCATACGCATCGCGTCGCTGCTCGCGACCGCGATTTTCTCGGCCTTGCTGGTCGTGAGCGGCTATTGGTGGATGATGGCGGTACTGGCAGCTTTTAGCTTCTTCTGGAACGCGGCGTTGCCGCAGTTCGAAGCGACCACACTCGATCATCTGGGCGAAGGCATTCACCACTACAGCCGTATCCGGTTGTGGGGCTCGGTCGGGTTCATCGTGACCGTGGCGGTGCTCGGGCCGGTATTGGAGCATGCGGGCATAACTTGGTTGCCCGCGATCGTGCTGGCGCTGCTCGCGGCGATCTGGATCAACACGCTCTTGGTCGCGGAACATGAGGGCCCGCCTCATCAAATCTCGCATTCGTTCGGCAAGACGCTGCGCCAGCCCGTTGTCGTTGCGCTGTTGTGTGCCTGCTTTCTAGTGCAGGCGAGCCACGGGGCCTACTACACGTTCTTCAGCATCTACATGGCAGATCATGGCTACACGCGCGGCGTGATTGGCTGGTTGTGGGCGCTGGGGGTGATCGCTGAGATTGGAGTGTTTCTGTGCATGTCCGGCTTTCTGCCGCGCTTCGGTGCAAGCGCGCTGCTAATGGCCGCGACGGCCATCGCCGTGGTGCGTTGGGTGTTGATCGCAACCATGCCCGACCACTGGCCTTTGATGCTCATCGCCCAAGGCATGCACGCGGCAAGTTTCGGCCTTTATCATGCGGCGGCCATTTATCTTATCTACCAGTTGTTTCCCGGCCGGCTACAAGGGCGCGGACAGGCGCTATATTCGAGCCTGAGCTTCGGGCTCGGCGGCGCGATCGGCAGCCTTATAAGTGGATACGTCTGGTCCGCCGCCAGTCCCCAGTGGGCGTATCTTACGGCCGCACTGATCGCCGCTGTAGGAGTCTTGGTGATCTGGGGTGGCGTGCGGCCGCAGGCTCCTGCGCAGGTATGGCGCTAGCAGCCTCAACCGCTCTAAGGAACCTCTGGACAAGTCAGAGATTCCCGTGGTACAGGGGTGAGCCGGATTCAGAGCAGCGTCCAGTGAACTCCTGGCGATCGGGTTGGCCATGGAGG
>JAPSGG010000274.1 GCA_031177845.1 Chromatiales bacterium | reverse complement strand
CATGCATCAGCATGATGGGATTAGGGCCGTGCAGTGGGTGCGCGGGCGCTTGCGCCTGCTGGATCAGCGCAAGCTGCCAGAGTCTACCGAGTACGTAGATCTCGAGCGAAGCGATGCGGTGGCGACAGCAATCACAGAGATGGTGGTCCGGGGCGCACCCGCGATCGGTATCGCCGCGGGTTACGCGGTGGTATTAGCCGCCAAGGACCGTTATGCCCAATCTCCAACCGGCTGGAAGCGGTTGATTCAGTCCGATCTGGATAGGCTGACAAACACGCGCCCCACTGCGGTTAACCTACATTGGGCGCTCGCTCGCATGCGCGCCCTGCTCGATACGCTGGAATCGAACCCTGCCGGTCGGCTCTTGGCGGAAGCCCGGCGGATGCACGAGGAGGACATCGCCGCCAATTACCGCATGGGAGAGCTGGGCGCTGCTTTGCTGGATGGCAAATCGGTGCTGACTCACTGCAACACCGGCTCGCTCGCGACTGGCGGTTATGGTACCGCACTGGGAGTCATCCGCAGCGCCTTTAAGGGCGGGCGTTTGCCTCACGTATTCGCAGATGAGACGCGGCCCTGGTTACAGGGTTCGCGCCTGACGGCATGGGAGCTGGTGCAAGATCGCATCCCGGTAACCCTGATCTGCGATGCCGCGGCCTCGAGTCTGCTGCGTGGTGGCGAAGTCGGCTGGGTGATCGTTGGCGCCGATCGCATCGCGGCCAACGGAGATGTGGCGAACAAGATCGGCACCTACGGTCTCGCGGTCACCGCCAGGCATCATGGTGTCAAATTCATGGTGGTGGCACCCACCAGCACGATCGATATGAATACGGCTATGGGAGAGGACATTGCCATCGAAAATCGCAAGCCCGGTGAGATCCTATCATCGCAAGCACTGCTCGAGCGCGGGGTCATGGCATGGAATCCGGTCTTCGATGTTACGCCGGCAGAACTGGTGGATGTCCTGGTTACGGAACGCGGTGTCGTACATAAACCGACTGCTGCCGGCCTCGCTACGCTGTTGGGACTGGGCCAACAGTCAAAATAACGGCGCCACGCGGGCGCCGCCATACAGGCTGCGAACCCGAGAAGCCGCTAGTTCGGTCGATTCGGATTCTCTTCAGTGCCGCGCGCTTGAGCGCCACCACCGATATCCGATGGACCGACCTGGCCCATAGGTTTGCCAGCCTTCTGGGTCGCAAAGGCGGAGAATTCGGACTTGGTCAACTGACCATCGCCGTCGCGATCGAGTTTCTTGTAGCTGTTGCTGAGCTTAGAATTGCTCTTTGCCTCCTTGACACTGATCTGGCCGTCGCCGTTGGTATCCAGCGCCTGGAACTGCGGGCTGGGTGGCGCATCTTCGACACGCGCCATCGTCTTACCTTGGTCAGGCGCGGAGGCATCTTTTTGTGCGGCCGCTGGTTGCTCCGTTTCCGCGCCGGTGGCTTGACTCGTCTTTGTTTCTTCCTTGCCCACGGGGCCTTGGGTTTGCTGATCCTGCCCGGCCTGCTGACCGCACGCGGCAAGCACTGCCACCAGTACCAGCGCGCTGGAGATCATAGTCGCTCTCCTTCTCAGCTCGGGCGTATGTTGTGCATCAGGATGTTGCGTATAGTCGATACTTCTCATAGGCATTACTCCTTGGAACATTAAGTGATGTACTTGTGGACTGATGCATTATCCGCGCCGTAAGCCAACACGCGCTGTGATCAGCCACGCTAACCATTGCCGCTAGCGCCGCTCCCAGGCGGTGATCGCTATCACCGCATGGCCTTCGAAGCAATTAGCAAGCCAGGCGATCCAATGGCCAAGCCCGTGTTCGAGTTGCAGGCGGGGCTGCCGTGATTGCAGCGGTGTCCACGCGGAAGACCTCCCGTTGTTTAGGCGCTTGCGGAAATTTTTACATCGCCCGCGTTGCTTCGCGCAGCCTTTCTACCGCCTCTGAGGCAGGGCCACCGACCCCGTCGTTCGATGAGCGGCCAGCTCGACCGTCTTCATCAAAGGACAACCCAGGGCCGGGGTCACTTCTTGATGACCCGATAGATCCATAGCAGCAAAATAGATCCGAGAATGGCGATGATGAAACTCCAGATGTTGAAACCGGAGACGGATCCAAACCCGAGCGCCGAGGCAATGAAGCCCCCGACCAGCGCGCCCGCGACACCGAGAAGTATCGTGATGATAAAGCCCCCAGGATCCTTCCCCGGCAGGATCAGCTTCGCGATAACACCGGCAATCAGGCCGAAAATGACCCAGCTCAAGATGCCCATACCTTTCTCCTATTGTTGGTTGCCAGAGCCGGGCGGCAACGCGGCGCAAAAACCTGCCCGGCCGTTCGTGACTGGCCCATCGCCGCATTTCGCGTGAGTTCGTATGCAAGCATCGTTCCGCATCATGAGCAACCTACGACGCCTGTTTGGCCTGCCGTCGAAGCCATCTTGTAGGAATGGCAGCACTGAAGGCGCCTTGGGTAGGGTGTCCCTAGGTGGGCGTGCTATAATGCAACATTTTGGATGAACCACAAAGATAAGCGCCTCCAGGGCGCGCATCCAGCCTGAATGGCCGAATTCGCAAAAGAAATACTGTCGGTCAATCTCGAAGACGAAATGCGTCAGTCCTATCTCGATTACGCCATGAGCGTAATCGTGGGTCGGGCATTGCCGGACGTTCGGGACGGTCTAAAGCCCGTGCATCGCCGCGTCCTTTACGCAATGAGCGTGCTCGGCAACGACTGGAACAAGCCGTACAAGAAATCCGCCCGCGTAGTAGGCGACGTCATAGGTAAATATCATCCGCACGGCGAATCGGCTGTGTATGACGCCATCGTACGCATGGCGCAACCGTTCAGTATGCGTTACATGCTGGTGGACGGGCAGGGCAACTTCGGGTCCGTGGACGGTGATCCCCCCGCAGCCATGCGCTACACCGAAGTCCGCATGGCCCGCGTCGCGCACGAGATCCTGGCCGACCTCGACAAGGAAACGGTCGACTTCGTGCCGAACTACGACGAGACCGAGCGCGAACCCTCCGTGTTGCCCACGCGCGTGCCGAACCTGCTGGTGAATGGCTCGGTCGGTATCGCCGTGGGCATGGCGACAAACATCCCGCCGCATAACCTCACCGAGATCGTCAACGCCTGCGTGGCGCTCATCGACGATCCGCAGATCGATGTAACAGGGCTGATGGCCCATGTGCCTGGACCAGATTTCCCTACCGCTGCCACCATCAACGGCACCCGCGGAATCGTCGAGGCCTATAGCACCGGTCGCGGCCGTATTTACGTGCGGGCGCGAAGCCGCATTGAGACCGACGACAACGGCAGAGAGCGCATCGTGATAACCGAGTTGCCGTATCAGGTCAATAAGGCACGATTGCTGGAGAAGATCGCCGAGCTGGTCAAGGAAAAGAAGATCGAGGGCATAGCCGAACTGCGCGATGAATCCGATAAGGATGGCATGCGCATGGTCATTGAGCTGCGGCGTGGCGAGGTGGCCGAGATCATCCTGAACAACCTTTACCAGCACACTCAGTTACAGACCGTATTCGGCATCAACATGGTGGCGCTGGTCGACGGCCAACCGCGCCTGGTCACCCTCAAACAGGCGTTGCAATCGTTCGTGCGCCACCGTCGTGCGGCGCGTAACCACCTCACGAC
>JAPSGG010000273.1 GCA_031177845.1 Chromatiales bacterium | reverse complement strand
TCCGCCCTCCGGCGGCTCACCGCGTCGGCGCGCTGGCGTTTGGCATTGGGACTTCGGAGGTCGAGCACGTGCTGGCCACGCAGTGTCTGTGGCAAAAGAAGGCGAAGAACATGCGTGTCATGGTCGATGGCAAAGTCGGGCCGGGCGTCGCCGCCAAGGACATCATGCTCGCGATCATCGGCGAGATCGGCACTGCGGGCGGCACCGGTTATGTGATCGAGTTTGGCGGCGAGGCAATCCGTGCGCTGTCGATGGAAGGCCGCATGACCGTGTGCAATATGACCATCGAGGCCGGCGCGCGGGCGGGCATGGTGGCGGTGGATCAGACGACCATCGATTATTTTAAGGGTCGCCCGTACGCACCGAAGGAAGACCTTTGGGAACGGGCCGTGGCTGCCTGGTCCGAGCTTAAATCCGATCCCGATGCACGCTTCGACCGTCTAGTGCGGTTGGACGCGACGCGCATTGAGCCACAGGTGAGCTGGGGCACTTCGCCGGAGATGGTGGTGCCCGTGGGCGCGCGCGTTCCGGATCCAGCTGCCGAGCGCGACACGGTCAAAGCCGAGAGCATGCGGCGCGCGCTCGAGTATATGCAACTTCGGCCCGGCACCGCGATCACGGATATCGCCCTAGACAAGGTCTTCATCGGCTCCTGCACCAACTCGCGCATCGAGGACCTGCGCGCGGCGGCGGCGGTGGTCAAGGGGCGCAAGGTGGCCGATACGATCAAGCTGGCGTTGGTGGTGCCGGGCTCGGGGCTGGTCAAGCGTCAGGCCGAGCAAGAGGGTCTGGACCAGACCTTCCTGGAAGCCGGTTTCCAGTGGCGTGAGCCGGGTTGCTCCATGTGCTTGGGGATGAACGACGACCGGCTGGCGCCCGGCGAGCGCTGCGCCTCGACCTCTAACCGAAATTTCGAGGGCCGGCAGGGGCAGGGCGGGCGCACGCATCTGGTTAGTCCCGCTATGGCTGCGGCCGCAGCGGTGGCCGGGCATTTTATCGATGTGCGGGAATTTGGCTCGGCACCTAATCTGTGAACGCAGGAGATCTGAAATGCAGAAGTTATTTGCGGTCTTAATTGCTGCGTACGTGCTCGTCTTGAGCGGGTGCAACACACTAGAGGGTTTCGGGGAGGATGTAGAGGCCGCGGGAGATGCCATCGACGACAAGGCCAGTGATGACGACCCCAACGAAGAAGAGGCAGATTGATGCGGCCGTTGACCTGCTTCACGGGCCTCGTGGCGCCACTGGATCGGGCTAATGTCGATACCGACGCTATCATTCCCAAGCAGTACCTGAAATCAGTGAAACGCAGTGGCTTCGGGCCGAATCTTTTCGACGACTGGCGTTACCTGGACCCGGGAGAGCCTGAACAGGATCACAGTGCCCGCAGGCTCAACCCGGACTTTGTGCTCAACCAGCCCCGCTATCGGGGCGCCGAGATCCTGCTGACGCGCAAGAATTTCGGCTGCGGGTCCTCGCGCGAGCACGCGGTATGGGCGCTGCTAGATGCCGGCTTCCGCGCCGTCATCGCGCCCAGCTTTGCGGACATCTTCTTCGCTAACAGCCTGAAAAATGGCCTCTTGCCGGTTGTCCTGACGGATGCGGCCGTTGATCGGTTGTTTAATGCACTAGCCGCCGACAATGGTTTTAAATTGCGCATAGACCTAGAGGCCCAGACGGTCACTGCGCCGGACGGAGAGATTCTATCCTTCGAGATCGACGCGTTTCGCAAGCATTGCATATTGAACGGACTGGATGACATCGGTCTTACGCTTAAGCATACCGATGAGATCCGCCAGTACGAGGCGCGGCGCCGCATCGAGGCGCCCTGGCTGTTCTGAAACGCCCCTGTCCCCGCGAAGCGGTATGGCCGGATCACAGGCGCGCGGCTCTTCAACCTGGCTATGACCCATAAGCTACTCATCTTGCCAGGGGATGGCATAGGCCCCGAAATCGTCGCCGAAGCGCTCAAGGTGCTGCAGGTGCTCAAGCACGAGTTCGACTTCGGATTCGAAGCTGAGCAGGGATTGATTGGGGGCGCAGCCTTCGATGTGGACGGGCATCCATTACCGCGAGCGACCCTAGACCTGGCGCGCGACTGCGATGCGGTGCTGCTGGGCGCGGTAGGCGGACCTCAATACGAAGCTTGTCCGCGCGAGCTGCGTCCCGAGCGCGGATTGTTAGGGCTGCGTTACGAGCTGGGACTGTTTGCCAATCTGCGCCCGGCGCTGCTATACCCGCGATTGGCAGCGGCATCGGCACTCAAGCCCGAACTGGTGGCGGGTCTCGATCTCATGATCGTACGGGAGCTCACCGGCGGAATATATTTCGGCGAGCCCCGCGGTATCCGCACGCACAATAGCGGCGAAAGGGAAGGCGTCAACACCTTAAGCTACCGCGAGTCGGAGATCGAGCGTGTGGCACGTTCGGCGTTCGACATCGCCATGTGCCGCGACAAGCGTCTGTGCTCAGTGGACAAGGCCAACGTGCTCGAGGTCTCGGAGCTGTGGCGCGAGGTGGTGCAAAGGGTAGCCGCAGATTACCCGCAGGTGCAGCTCACTCATATGTACGTCGACAACGCCGCAATGCAACTGGTCAGGGCACCAACGCAGTTCGATGTCTTGCTGACCGACAATATGTTCGGTGACATCTTGTCGGATGCGGCAGCCCAGCTGACGGGGTCGATTGGCATGCTGCCGTCAGCCTCGCTGAACGCCGAACGCAAGGGTTTGTATGAACCCGTGCATGGTTCGGCGCCGGATATCGCGGGGAAGGGCTTGGCCAACCCACTCGCGACCATACTTTCGGTCGCCATGATGTTGCGCTACAGCCTGAACGAACCGGAGCTCGCCGTGCGATTGCAGACTGCGGTCGGGCGGGTGCTGGATCAGGGCTTGCGCACGCCCGACATCTATGCGCGTGGCGACCAGCGGGCGAGTACTGCGCAGATGGGCGATGCCGTTGTCTTGGCGTTGCGTGAAGGTCAGCGGGAGTGAGACGGATGTGCGGTGTGCATCCGCCCCTGCGAACGTCGGCCATGGATGACCGGGGCTGGAAGCAAGCGACAGGAATATCTTAAGGTGACGATCTTTGAGGCGAATCAGGTAAGCGAATGAGAAGGCAGTTTGATGTTGCAGTGGTCGGCGCGACAGGCGCAGTGGGCGAGGCCATGCTCTCGATTCTGGCCGAACGGGATTTTCCGGCCGAGAGAGTCTACGCGCTGGCGAGCCATCGTTCGGTCGGCAACCGCGTCGCGTTCAAGGATCGACACTTGGTGGTGCAAGACTTGGACGCTTTCGATTTCTCAAAGGTGCAGATCGGTCTATTCTCCGCCGGTGCCTCGGTCTCCAGCGATTACGCCCCGCGCGCGGCCGAGGCCGGCTGTGTGGTCATCGACAACACCTCGCGCTTCCGCTATGACGACGATATCCCGCTGGTGGTGCCCGAAGTCAACGCGCACGCCATCGGCGAGTACCAGGCGCGCGGCATCATCGCCAATCCCAACTGTTCGACCATCCAGATGCTAGTGGCGCTAAAACCAATCTATGACGCTGTTGGGATCGAACGCATCAACGTCGCCACGTATCAGGCGGTGTCCGGAACAGGCAAGGAGGCCATCGAGGAGCTGGCGCGGCATCATCGCCAATCCCAACTGTTCG
>JAPSGG010000272.1 GCA_031177845.1 Chromatiales bacterium | reverse complement strand
CCCGGAGCGGGGCCACATCGGATACTGCTCGCCTTGGCCGCGCCACTACAGGTGCTGGCTCCGGTGCTTAAGGGTGTGGCGGAGTTTGTAAGAGCATGCAGCAGAGAGACGTCAACGCCCAAGCTATAAGGTAGGAGAGAGGAATAAGACATAGAAGGGACTGACTCGATACACTTGCAGTCTTCACGCCTGTGTCCTATTCCTCATACCCTGTTACCTAAACCGTCCCTGCGCGTTCAGCGTTATATGGCTAGCGGCTCTTCGCCTAGCGCCACGTTTGGCCTGCCGCGCCGCGCGTATTATCATCCGATTTGAATAACTGTCTCCCGATTGACCAGCCCCCAGTAACGGAGAGTCCCATGACCTTACCCACCGATAGCCACCCCGATGAGACCATCCCATCCAAGGGCCCTGCCAGAGAGTTCGCGGCCTTTTGCGCAGCCGACAAAGCCCACCGGCGCAACGCGGAGCCGGGATTCGATGAGCAATTCTACGACGAAGCCGTGGCCCTGGTGATCGACAGACTCGCCGCGCTACAGAAGGATACCCGGGGATGATTATTAACAGTGTGAAGGCCGATAACGTCCTCAAGTACACGCGCCTGGAGCTCAACGGGCTTCCCAAGGAGGGACTGATCGCGATCAGCGGGCACAACGAGTCCGGCAAGAGCGCCCTCGGCGAGACCATCTGCTTCGCCTTGTTTGGCAGGACGTTCTCGCTGTCGCCAGAGGAGCTAACTAAGATGATTCACTGGGGAGAGACGCGCTGCGTGGTGGCGCTGGACTTCACCGCGAATGGCCGCGCTTACCGCGTCGAGCGCTCGCTGGATGATGCCGGCAATCAGGGCGCCCGCCTCACCCGCGAGGATCAGGGCGATCTCCAGGCGCGCGGCCCGGCGGCAGTAACGGCAGAGATCGAGAGGCTGGCCGGGTTCGGTTACAAGGAGTTCATCGAGTCCTTCTATCTCGCCCAGCGCGAAATTGTCGCGCCTCACGGCCACAGCGCGGCGGTCAAGGCAATGGCTGGTCTCACGCCGCTGGAGCAGGTGCGCGCGCAGTTAAGCGACGAGGTAAAAACGCTCACCGACGATATGATCAGTGCCGAGCGCGATATGGCAGATTTCAATGACCGGCTCAGCGAACTTGACATCCGCCCGGATCATCTCCAGTCGCTGTGGGCGAATTTGTCTGCGGCGGGGACGGAACACCGCGAGAAGTCCACCCGCGCAAGACTGCTGCGGCATGTCTCTGATCAATGTCGTGAAAGTGTGGAGACGCTCAAGTCTGACGCGGAGCCGATACTGAAAGCCAGCATCAATACCTCATACCAGGATTGGAGCGCCCACGCCGAACGTCTGGATGCATGCGCGCGGCACATGGGCCGATACTGTGTGCAGCAGGATGCCGCCCAAGCCACGGAGTCCGCCGCCACGCTCAACGACTTCGTGCAGCATCTCAAGGGCCAGCTCTTGCGCTTCGCCGAGATCAAAGATCATGCTCAAGCGTATCGAGCGCGGCTGGCGGCCCTGTTGGGTGAAACAGGCAGCGATGGTGCACAAGCGGAAGTGGAGTCGCTGCCGGCGAGGCAAACCGATCTCGCGCACCGCATCGAGGCGGCGAAGCGTAGCCGCAAGACCGCGCGCATCTTCACCATGATCTTCCTTGTGCTCGCGGCCCTGGCGTGGGCGCTATGGGCGTTGTTGTTCCAGGCGCCGAAAGCGCCGATGGCGGCGACCCTCACCGGCTGGCTCAACGCCTACGTGCCAGGTTGGCAAGGCTATCCGACCTGGTGGCTAGTCGCGGCGGGCATATTGACTGCATTGTTCCTGCTGTTCCTGATTCGGTCTATTTTCTTGAGCGCGCGGATCAACAGCGACCAGAACGAGTCCGACGTGCTGCACCATCGGATCCAGGCCACGCGCGAAGAGGCCACCGCCTTAGACAATCTGGCGACCATGCCACTCGCCGAGGCGGTGGCGGTGCTGAAGAACGCCAAAGATGAGCAGATCGCGGCCCAAGCGGCCGAGATGGAGCGCGATCCCAACGTAACCCTGCTCGAATACGACAAGCTGAACGATTATCGTCGGCTGCTGACCTCGATCATCGCCCGTACCGAGAAGGACATTGAGCATACCCGCGCCGGGATGGCCGATGAAGTCGCGGGACTGGACCGGGACGTGAGGGAGCTGGATGGCAAGGTCGCGCAGCTCCATCAGAGCATTCCGGTAGAGCAGGAACGCCGGCGAAAGGCGGAGCACCTACGGAGCATGATGGACAGCCTACAGACCAAGATCGACGCCAGCCGGCGCAAGATCGAGGTACGCAATCTGGCGCGGGACCTTTTGGACGAGGGCATTGATCACGTCGCGCGGAGGTTCAACCACGATATCCGAAATCTCGTGGGCAAGACGCTGCCGCGGCTGACCACAGGCCGCTACGAGCATCTGCAGATCGATGAGGCGCTGCGGGTGCGCGTGTTCTCAGGAGAGAAGCACGATTTTCTCGATCTGGATGAGATCTCCAGCGGCACCCAACGCCAGATCATGCTGGCGGTGCGCCTTGCGCTGTCGCAGAAGCTGGTCAATGGTGCCGTGGACGGAGAGCAGTTCATTTTCCTGGACGAGCCCTTTGCATTCTTCGATCAGCAGCGCATGCGCGACTCGCTGTCGGTGCTGCCTGAACTGAGCGAAGACATCACGCAGACGTGGGTAATCGCACAGGAGTTTCCCGATGACGTGCATTTCGATCTCCACATCCGCTGCGAGCATGGACTGACGGATATGAGGATGGATGCGGCGCAGGCTCCCAACTGAGGGCCCGGAGAGATTCGGTTGAAGTAAGAGACCAAGGGGCCAGGGATCAGGGATCAGCGGCTAGCCAGTCCTGCTAGTTTTCCAATCCTCAGTCCCTGAACCTTGGCTCCGACTCGTAGCCTCTCATTCCGCTCTGCATTCCTTTTGGTTTTGCATCATTTCAACTTGAAGTCCCCGAGCTTCTTCTTCACCGCCCGGTTCTCAAGCCGCACGTACTGTGGCAGGCCGTTCTTGAACGGCGGGTAATCCTCGCCCACGATCAGCGGTTCCAGATAGGCGCGGCAGCTGGGAGTGATGCCGAACCCGTCCTTGGCGATGTAGCTCTTGGGCAGCTTCTTTTCCTTGTTGGCCACCTTAGATAACTGCGTGTGGCCAATGTGCCAGCGATAAGGCTTGTTGGACTTGCGCTCGATCGTCGGCATTACCGCGTTCTCACCCTTGAGCGCCAGCTTCACCGCCGCTTCGCCCAAGGCATAGGCCTGCTCCACATCGGTCTTCGAAGCGATGTGCCGCGCCGCGCGTTGCAGATAATCGGCCACTGCCCAGTGATACTTGTAGCCTAGCTGCTGCTTGACCAGTTGCGAGATGACTGGCGCCACGCCGCCCAACTGGGCATGGCCGAACGCATCCCGGGCGCCGGCCTCTGCCAGAAACTGGCCTGCCGTATTGCGCACACCCTCCGACACCACGACCGCGCAAAAGCCGTAGCGCTGCACCGTACTATCGACGCGCTTCAGGAACTTATCCTCGTTGAATACCACTTCGGGAAATAGAATGATATGCGGCGCCTCACCCTTCTTCTCCGCGGCCAGTCCGCCAGCCGCCGAGATCCAGCCCGCGTGCCGACCCATGACC
>JAPSGG010000271.1 GCA_031177845.1 Chromatiales bacterium | reverse complement strand
CGCTGATGGAGGAGCTGGAAGCACACCTGGCAGGATCATGAGCCGGGCAGCGTCATTGTGGTGACGGCGTCATGTTGCTCCTTGCGGAAGGCCGCAAGCTTGGCGGACAGCACGGAGTCATCAATAGCCAGCATCGCGACCGCGAACAGGCCCGCGTTGGTGGCGCCTGCCTCGCCGATGGCGAAGGTCGCGACCGGCACCCCCTTGGGCATCTGCACGATGGACAGCAGCGAATCCTGGCCCTTCAAATAGCGGGATGGGATGGGCACGCCTAGCACGGGCAGCGTAGTGATCGCCGCCAGCATGCCGGGAAGATGGGCCGCCCCGCCGGCGCCTGCAATAATACACTTAAGTCCCCGCTCGGCAGCCGAGGCCGCGTACTCGTACAACAGGTCAGGTGTCCTATGCGCGGATACCACTTTGGTCTCGCACGCCACACCAAATGCTTCCAGTTGCGCGACCGCGTGTTGCATCACCGGCCAGTCGCTGTTGCTGCCCATCACCACGCCTACCAATATCTTGTCCATTGCGAAGCGGCCAGAAAGTGGTTGATCTCAAGCGTAAACACGCCAGTGAACGGGTAATGCATGAACGACACGCCCTTGCAAGGGTAATGCACCAATGAATTAAAGAATACACCGATGCATAATTGGCGCGAACCCCGATCGTGCGATGCGTCTCTCGCACGCGGGATCGTCCTATGATGCCACGGCGCACCCCTCCTCTTCTGTAGTGATGACTGAGACCCTGTTCGAGTCGAATATCCGTAGCCTGAGTCTTCGGCACCGCGGCAAGGTGCGCGACATCTACGATATCGACGACCAGCACATGCTGATTGTGACGAGCGACCGGCTGTCGGCCTTCGACGTGGTGCTGCCCACGCCTATCCCTGGCAAGGGCGAAGTGCTGACGACGATCTCCAATTTCTGGTTCCGGCGCATGCGCGGCATCGTAGCCAACCATCTGGCTATGCTGCCGCTGGACGCTGTACTGACGGACGCCGGTGAACGCCTCGCGCTGGAGAGCCGCAGCGTGGTGGTGCGCAAGCTCCGGGCGCTTCCGCTGGAGGCCGTGGTGCGCGGCTATCTGATCGGCTCTGGCTGGCGCGATTATCAACGCGAGGGCGCCGTGTGCGGGATCAGGCTGCCACGCGGTTTGCGGCTGGCCGACCGCCTTCCCGAGCCGATATTCACACCTTCCACGAAGGCCGAAGTCGGCCAGCACGACACCAACATCGGTTTCGATCAAGTGATCGGCCTGATCGGCCGTGAACTGGCCGGGCGGGTGCGTGCCTTGAGTATCGAGGTCTACGGCCAAGCGGCGGAGTACGCGCGCGACCGCGGCATCATCATCGCCGATACCAAGTTCGAGTTTGGCCTGGACGCCAATGATGAATTGGTACTCATCGATGAAGCGCTGACGCCTGATTCTTCCCGCTTCTGGCCGACGGATACTTATCGTCCGGGTATCAGCCCGCCCAGTTTCGACAAGCAATTCGTGCGTGATTATCTGGAGACGCTTGCCTGGGACAAGACCGCGCCGGGGCCGGCACTGCCGCCTGAAATAGTCGAGAAGACCGCCGAAAAATATCGCCAGGCACGGCGGCTGTTAACAGACGGCTTGCCATAGCCGCGCAACTGAACAAGCTTCCAGGCGCACTATACTTAGTGTATCAGCCGATAGACGCTGACGTGTCCATCTATACAGCAGACGCGTTTATCAACCAGGACAGTCATCATGTCGAGATCAATCATTATCTTTGCTTTCGCTAGTTTTGTTCTCACTGCTTGCGCGACGAGATTCGAGGTCGTCCAGTTGCCGCTGCGCGCAGCGGATCTATATCCACTGTCTCAGACACAAGGGGCAATCACGGTGGCGGTCGATGAGATAAGTAACCCCGAGCGAGCGAAAAAGTATTTCGGTGTCGACCTGATCGAGCGCGGCATCCTGCCAATCAATATAACGGTATCGAATCATGGTGAAGATCGGTATACGGTCAAGCCGGCGGACATCTTGTTACGCAGGCATACTGAGGTGATCGATCCGCTGCCCATTGAGCAGATCGCCGCCCTTGCGAAAGACAGCGCGTGGATATCAGCCGAGACCGGCGAGCAGATCGACGACTATTTTAATCAACTCGCCTTTACCGATACCGTCTTAAGCCCTCAAGACAGCTATCAGGGGGTGCTGTTCTTCCCTGCCTTACGGGAGCCGCCGGAACAAGACACCCTATTTCGCGCCATCGTGCTGTTCAACCAGAGTGATTTAAAGTTGGATGTGGTCACTACCAACTTGGATACCCACCAACGGGTCGCCTTCGGCCCTTTTTCGCTCAGCCATTGGCCATCGCTCAGCCGCGCGCCCACGGATTCACAAGTGGAACCGTTACTGACGTCAGATCACTCTCCGCCCATGGACCTGAAAGACCCTCCGCCTCCACTTGAGCCAGTTGATAGAGGCTGGCGTTCCGAAGCTTAGGCTTCACACGATCCGTTACATTGATCGACTGCATAAAGTGACTAACCTGCGCGGCGTATTCGTCACGGGCACCGACACGGGCGTCGGCAAGACTTACATCGGCACCGCAGTCATCCAAGCTTTAATAACGCGCGCGATTCGCGTTATCCCCCGCAAACCCGTCGAGTCCGGTTGCACGTTCGTACGCCGCGAGTTGTTCCCGGCCGATGCGGCGTCTTTGCACGCTGCCGCTGGCCGCCCCGGGAGCTTGGACGAGGTATGTCCTTACCGTTTTGAACGGCCGATATCGCCGGCCCGGGCTGCGCGTCTAGAGGCCTTGCGTGTGACTATTGCCGATCTCGCGCAGGCCGTACAAGATGGCGTGGGAGATGAATGCTTTCTATGGGTGGAAGGCGCTGGAGGATTCTATTCTCCGCTAGCCTCGGATGGTCTGAACGCCGACCTCGCCGTGCAGCTCGGCCTGCCGGTGCTCTTGGTCGCAGCCGACCGCATCGGCTGCATCAATCACATCTTGCTGACGGCCGAGGCTATTGAAACGCGGGGTCTAGATCTGGTTGCGGTGGTATTGGATCAAACGATGCCGGAATCCATACCCGCCATGGATAACGCCGAGGATCTGAAACAGCATCTCGACTGTCGAGTGTTCAGAGTTGAACATGTCGCAAGGAATGATGCTGCCCGCCCGCACCTCGCATCACTAGTCGAACTCTTGATCTGACTGCCCCTCTCTTGGATCGGCCGCAGCCTTGACGGCAGTCCATTCATGGGACTCGCGGCCTTAGGCTTGCGGTCAGATCGAGGGAGTCAGGGTGGGTAAGGAGTCTAGCAAGACACGTGAAGGGTTCACTCGCGCCTGCCGCTTGTCAATCCACGAGCGCGATAACGATATTAAGTGGTAGGCGTGGCGGGACAGTTCATGTCCCGCCGGTTAATGCCAGTTAAGGCTGTTCCAGTACCGTCTCTTGGCTCAGCTTTTGGACGACGTCCTGCACGCCAGCGGCCGTATCCGGCGCGCTGATCGCGACATAGGTGACGCCTATGCCGTCGCTCACTCGCGTCCAGACATAGCCCGTTAACGGCTGCTTGGCCCCTTCGACTGTATAGTTCCCCGAAAGTGTCTCCTCACCCTCAAGGTGAAGCTTTCCGGCCGGTTGCAGGATGAGACCACTGCCGTTAGGCAATGGTCTCA
>JAPSGG010000270.1 GCA_031177845.1 Chromatiales bacterium | reverse complement strand
CGAGATTCTTCTTACGGGAACCTGCAAGCGCTTCAAGAACTGCAGAAGAAAATTCCGCCGGAGCTGACTTCGCTCATGAAGGTTCCGCAACTGGGGCCGCGCCGGGCCAAACTCCTCTACGGCAAGCTGAAGATCAAATCCATCGAGGAGCTGAAGGCCGCCTGCGAGGCTCACCGGGTCCGAGAGATCCCCTCCATGGGCGAGAAGACCGAGCAGAATATCCTTCGGAGATTGACCACGATCGGCGCGTCCTCCGGGCGGATGTTGCTGAAGCCAGCCAGCGACCATGTCGAAGCGCTGGGGCGGCATCTGGACAAGATCAAGGCCATCGAGCGTTGGGAAGTGGCCGGCAGTTTCCGGAGGCGATTGGAAACTATCGGCGATCTAGATAGTCTCGTGCAGGCCAAGGATCGCCAAGCGGCCACCGAAGCGATCTTGAAGTATCCAGGGATCGAGCGGGTGCTCAGCCGGGGTGAAGAGCGCGTGACCGT
The DNA here is from genome assembly GCA_031177845.1 of Chromatiales bacterium. Classification (GTDB taxonomy): domain Bacteria; phylum Pseudomonadota; class Gammaproteobacteria; order JACCYU01; family JACCYU01; genus JAPSGG01. Next base: position 3,179 of record JAPSGG010000270.1, on the reverse strand, counting down.
TCAGCTTGGGGGCGCGCTTCAGGTGGATTTCCGCTTCTTTGAGCCGCAAGCGTTCGGCGCGGCACTGATGTATTTCACCGGTTCTAAGTCCCACAACATTGCGCTGCGCAAGTTGGTGCAGCGGCATAAATGGAAGCTGAACGAATACGGCCTGTTCAAGGGCAAGCGCCGGCTGGCGGGCGCGACCGAAGAAGAGGTGTATGAGAAGTTAGGACTTGAGTGGATTCCACCCGAGCTGCGCGAGGACCGCGGCGAAATCGACGCCGCCCGCCACGCGAAAATACCGAAGCTTCTTGAACTGGACGATATCCGGGGCGATCTGCACTGCCATACCAAAGCTACTGACGGCGCCAATACCATCAGGGAAATGGCCGAGGCGGCGCAACAGCACGGATATGAATACCTGGCGATCACCGATCATTCCAAAGCCGTCAGCGTGGCCAAGGGACTCAACGCAACTAATCTGAAGAAACACGCCGAGCAGATCCGCGAGCTGAATGGTTCGATCGAGGGGTTGTGGCTGATGGCAGGCGTCGAGGTAGACATTCTCAAGGATGGGAGTCTGGATCTGGACGAAGATGTGCTGACGGAACTCGACTGGGTAGTGGCCAGCGTCCATTCGCACTTCGAGTTGAGCAAGGCGGCGATGACCAAACGGCTGGTGAAGGCCGTGCGCAGCGGCGTAGTTCACTGCATCGGTCACCCGTCCGGACGCATCATCGGCCGCCGCAATCCTATCGACGTGGACTGGGATGAGCTCTTTGCGGCCTGCCGGGAGCACGGCGTGCGTCTAGAGATCAATGCCCAGCCCAGCCGATTGGATCTGCGCGACAACAACTGCCAGCGTGTCAAGGAGGCCGACGTCGGATTTGTAATTAACACGGACGCGCACAAGCAGAGCGACCTGGAATTTATGTCCTTCGGCGTCGGTATTGCCCGCCGCAGCTGGCTCGAGCGGCGTGATGTTCTTAACACGCTGCCGGCTGCGAAGCTCCGCCAGGCACTGGCCAAGAGGTGATTTATGCCTGCCGTAACCCACACGGTCCATCAGGCAGAGACTCGGCGCAGAGCCATCAGCACTGGGACCAATATCGCGCAGCTCAATAAGGCGCAGGCGCGACGGTGGGCCACACAATTACGCCGCCAGATCGACGATCACGATTATCGACATTACGCCTCGGATGCGCCAATCATCTCTGATGCTGAGCACGCCGAGCCCAAGCCGACGCCAGCCCGGGATGGGACAAAAACGGGAGATGCGCGCAAGCACGAAACCAGAACCCGCAGTGAAGCCGAGTTTCTGCGACTCATCAAGTAGGCGCGCATGATCGTAAACGCGGATCAATATGGAACGTTCCAACTGGACGAGGAATTTCTTGCGCCCTATCGTGCCCGCCCGGTCCGCTGGGGTTTTGGAGCGCTGTCCTGGGTGACCTACAAGCGCACCTATAGCCGCGAGGGCGAAGAATGGTGGCAGACTGGCCGACGCGTCATCGAAGGCATGATGACTGTCCAGCGGGTCCACTGCCTCGAGCAACGTCTGCCCTGGTATGCAAACGAGGCGCGAGCCCTTGCTCAGGAGGCTTACGAGCGTCTGTGGGAATTCAAGTGGACGCCACCCGGCCGCGGCCTGTGGATCATGGGCACGCCCTTCATGTATGAACGCGGCGGCGCTGCCCTGAACAACTGTGGCTTTATCTCTACCAAGGACATCGCCAGCGGCTATGCCGGTCCGTTCATGTGGATGCTGCACATGACCATGCTGGGTGTCGGTGCTGGCTTTGACACGCGCGGCAAGGGAACCATGCGGATCGTCCAGCCGCAGCGCTTACCGGAGCCCCATGTCATCGGTGACAGTCGCGAAGGGGTGGGTTGAGGCGGTCGGCCGTCTCTTGGGCGCCTACGGCGGCCAGGGCGCGCTGCCGTCGCATTGGGATTACACGCAGATCCGCCCGCGCGGCACGCCGCTGGCCAACTTTGGTGGTTTCGCTAGCGGACCCGAGCCGCTACGGCAAATGCTCGAATCGCTCGAGCAACTCCATGATCAATACATCGATCAGTTCGTGGACGCCCGCCTCATCGTGGACACCATGAATATTATCGGCCGCGGCGTCGTCGCCGGCGGCACGCGGCGCAGCGCTCAGATCGCCTTTGGCGAATCCGACGACGTGCAGTTCCTGGACCTCAAGCTTGATCGGCAGAAGCTGCTGGAGTACCGATGGGCCTCGAACAATTCCATATTCGCTCACATCGGAATGGATTACAGCGACATCGCCCGGCGCACTGTGATCAATGGCGAGCCCGGCTATCTCTGGCTCGATAACATTCGCGCCTATGGCCGTATGAAAGACCCTCCCACGTGGGCCAATGCCCAGGCCGAAGGCAGCAACCCTTGTGTGGAGCAATCGCTGTGGGACCGGGAGCTGTGCTGTCTAGTCGAGACTTTTCCAGCGCGCCACGAGAGCTTGGAGGATTACCAGCGCACGCTGCACATCGCGTACCTGTATGCCAAGACCGTCACGCTCGTCCCGACGCACGATCCGCGCACCAACGCCGTCATGCTCCGCAACCGCCGCATCGGCTGCTCGATGACCGGCATCATTCAGGCGATCAATGGACTTGGCTATCGCCGGTTCTTTGACTGGTGCGACAAGGCGTATGGCTACGTGCAGCAATTGGACGCCGAGTATTCCGGGCGGCTGGCCGTGCCGCGCTCGATCAAGACGACATCCGTAAAACCATCCGGCACTGTGAGCCTGATGGCTGGCGCGACGCCAGGTGTCCACTGGGAATGCGGCCCCTACTACATTCGGCGAGTGCGCATCTCCGACAATCACCCGCTGTTGCAGATGTGTCAACAAGCGGGCTACCCCGTAGAGCCGGATCGGTATTCCGGCAGCACAATGGTCGTCTCCTTCCCGATTCACGTACAGCGCGCCGGCCGCAAGGCCGATGTCTCCCTGCGTGAAAGAGTAGATTTGGCGGCGCAGATGCAGCGCTATTGGTCAGACAATCAGGTGAGTTGTACGGCCGAATTCAATCCGGATAGCGAAGGCGAGGACATCCCGCGGATCTTAGAAGCCTACGAGGACCGGCTCAAAGGCATCGTCTTCCTGCCGGCTGCGCGCCACGGCTACGAACAGCCCCCTTACGAACAGATCACCAAACAGCGGTACGAG
>JAPSGG010000039.1 GCA_031177845.1 Chromatiales bacterium | reverse complement strand
CAAGCTATGTGCCAAGGTCTTAGTGCTGATGTCCAAGGGGCCGACATGAGCCGCGCCTTTGTTAGAGAGGACGATCTTGCCGAGAATGCTGCTCTGCCCGAGCGGCAGGTGAGCGATCACCCCAATTACGTCACCGTGCGCGGGCTAGCTTTACTGGAACAGCGCGTAGCACAGCTGGTCAGCGAACGATCCATGCTCCGACAGCTTCATCAGAGTTCCGCTCGCGAGCGGCTCGTGGCAGTGGAGCGCGATCTCCGCTATTTTGTAGCGCGTGTGGAGTCGGCCAAGCTGGTGCCACCGCCCTCAGAAGCGCCAGAGCGAATCACGTTCGGTTGCCAGGTCACGGTAGCCACGCCAGAAGGCGAGGAAATCGCTTACACCCTGGTGGGCGAGGACGAGGCCGCTGTGGAGCGCGGGCTTATTAGCTGGGTTTCGCCGTTAGGAAAAGCCCTGCTCGGCGCGCGGAAGGGTGATACCGTCGTGTGGCGGCGTCCGGCTGGGGACTTGGAACTCGAAGTAGTAGAAGTTGGGCTGCCGGAGGAAGGCCGATAGCACAGCGCATGCGGCGACGCTCGACATATGGCAGTTGGCGCCGGCACTGTCGGTCGCGTTTATCGCATCGGTGTAACCATCAAATGCTCGGGCACGACAGAACATCGATTACTAGTCAGCGGAGTCTGATGGGAAAAGTTCGGCGGTAACCGCGAAATGACCTTCTTCTAGCAAGCTCTCCAGGTGGCTATGGGGGCTATGGCCAGGTTTGAGATTTTCCAGAGGACCCCCGCACATCACAATCCACAAAGTTCATAACGGACTGTATCCGCCGGATTCCAAACCTGCCCGCCTGCGAACTTGTGTAGCGTCAATTCGACCGTTCGGCCTTACTCATGAACGCGTGAATGTGACGGAAATCAAGCTATGAATTCGCGCGCCGGCAGTGAACGTCGATCGCAAGCGACTTGACCGGCATCAGGCGAGGTCCAAGCGGTGCACGCTGTTTCAGCGGGCTGGTGGCAGGCTGCTCGGACCCACGGTCCATACAGCCTTGTCGGTTGCTCGGTTGCGCCCGGCTTCGAGTATGTCGACTATCTTCTTGCGAGCGATCTACCCAAAGAAGAATCGGCGATCCGCGAGCGACTTGCTCTATTTGGGCCGCTGGCATGACAGATTCCTGAAGATAAGTAACCCAGTCTGGAGTAAGTGATGTCATCGAAACCGGCTTTGTTCGCGCTGTTGTTCAGCCTTGGAGTCACTATCGCTTGTGACAAGTCCGATAGTTTTCCGCCGGGACAGTGGATAGATCTTTCCTATGATTTCTCACCAGAGACGATCTACTGGCCTACGGCAAAGCCATTCGAACTGAAGACTATCCATGCCGGTATGACCGAACAGGGATTTTATTATGCAGCCTATCAGTTTTGTGCCGCCGAGCATGGCGGTACCCATATCGATGCGCCGCTCCACTTTGCCAGGGGCCATAAGACAGTCGATCAGATTCCGCTAACGCAGCTGATTGGGCCGGCGATCAAGATCGATGTCTCGCACGAGGCGATGGCCGACAGGGATTATCAGATCAGCGTGGAGGACTTCACGGCATGGGAGTCCAGCCACGGGGAGATACCGGATGGGAGCATCGTACTCTTGCAGACAGGCTTTGGGCGGTACTGGGCGGATCGGGTTAAATACTTGGGTACGGATAAACGGGGCGCCGAAGGGGTAGCCGAACTCCATTTCCCGGGGTTGCATCCCAATGCGGCAAAGTGGCTGGTTGAGAATCGAAAAGTCAGCGCGGTTGGGATAGATACAGCCAGTATCGATTACGGTCAATCTCAGGGCTACGGTAGCCACGTAGCGCTCATGGAGCAGGACATCCCGGCATTCGAGAACGTCGCCAATCTGGATCAAGTGCCGACGACCGGAGCGCAGATCATTGCGCTACCTATGAAGATCAAGGGAGGGAGCGGAGGCCCGCTCCGGATCATCGCTTTCATATCCCATGGCGCACAGTGATTGACGCGGGCGCCGCTTGCGGGATAAGGCGCCTGTAAATTGAGCGTAATCAAGGTTTGGACCGTCATGTCACCACATTGCGTTGATGCCAGCGCGGGCGATAATCGCCGAAGCACGGCGACACTACGCGGCAATTACATTCCAGGCGGGCGACGCCGAGACGCCGTTCTTCTCGGACAACACCTTCGAGCGGTTGAAATGAACTTCGGCATGCTGCATCTCAGAAACCTGAGCAAGCGCTGGCGGAGGCGAGCTGAGTCCTTCCGACGGGAGTGGATGATGTCCGCACGTGCGTAATCGCACCTGCGACGAGATCCATACGGTGGACCTGTCGAGAGTGTCTCCCCTAGGCTTCTTAGAGTCCATAGCAGCTGTTGTGTGTTCCTCAGTTGTTGGATCGGAACCTTCCTTCACACGTCTGTTTGTGCCTATTCGCCAAATGACTACTGAGTGGTACGACTAGAGGCTTGCCGGTTACTTTGTTTATGTCTACGTAGACCTCGGTGCTGAACACGCTAGTCAGGTTTGAATAAGTGAGTATTTCTGACGTTGCTCCGTCCGCCAGCACGCGCCCACTCGAGAGCAAATAGACGTGGTCGCAATATTCCGACGCAAGGTTCAGATCATGCAAGGCGGTTAGTACAGCACACCCCTGCTCCAACGCTAAATCGCGGGCAATATCATAGATCTCGACCTGGTGCCGAATGTCCAGAAAACTTGCGGGTTCATCGAGCAGCAGAATCTGTGGCTGTTGCGCCAACGCGCGCGCAAAGACCACGCGTTGACGTTCGCCCGACGATAACTCTTGAATTGGCCTTGGGGCCAGTTCTAATGCGCCACAGCGGGCCAGAGCATCGTTGGCAATTTTGATATCCGCCCGCGATTCGAATGCTTGACCGGCTAGGTGCGGATGACGCCCCATGAGGACAACCTCAAGGACGGAGAAGGGGAATCCGAAAACCGACTCTTGGGGAACCATAGCCAGCCGGCAGGCGACCTCCCGCCTGCTCATCTCGAGCACATCGCGCCCCGCAATCCGAACGCATCCGGTGTAGCCGTCGAGTATGCCTGAGATGATCTTCAGGATCGTGCTTTTCCCTGATCCATTGGGTCCGACCAGGCCGACAATGTCGCCGTGCTTCAGGCGCAATGCGATGTCGTGCAGCACCTTGCGTTGGCCATATTTAAAGCACAAACCTGTCGCTTCGACCGCAGCGGAGTCGACATTAGATTCCATAGATCCGGCTCCGGGTACGCAATAGATAAAGGAAGAAGGGTCCACCGATCAAGGCGGTAACGACACCAACAGGGAGTTCATTCGGGGCAAGGACGAGCCGCGCAAACAAGTCTGCCAACACCAGAAAGGCGCCACCGCCGAGAAACGCCGCTGGGAGCAATATGCGATGATCGGGCCCTATCATCATGCGCAGCATGTGCGGCACCACCAAGCCGACGAAACCGATGAGTCCGCCCATGGCCACGGATAAGCCCGTCAGCAGCGAGCCGAGGATAAAAGTGCGGCGCTTGACCCTTTCTACATCAACACCCAGGTGCATCGCGCCCTCCTCTCCAAGGCTGAGCGCGTTGTAGTCTCGGCTCATCGCCACGAGCGCCCCAGTACCAAGCAGGATGGCGATTGCGAAGACGCCAAGCGCTTCATGTCCCAGGGAAGGTATCCGTCCCATCAGATAAAAGACGATTTCGTGTAGTTGCTGCAGAGAGGCGATGCTTTGTATGAAGTAAATCAGCGCTGCGGCGAAGGCATTGAAGATGACGCCTGTCAGCAAGACCGTGTAGACCGTGAGACGGCCATCCACTGTGGCGATCATCTCGATCAACAACAGCGTACCTAATGCGCCCAAAAAGGCGCAGGCAGGGACGATCATACTGCCTAAACCGCCGGCCACAGTACCCAAACCAAGAGTAATGGCAACAACGCCGCCAATACTGGCCCCGCCAGATACACCCAAGACATAGGGATCTGCTAGAGGATTTCGTAGCAGTGCCTGAAAGACAACGCCGGCAACGGTCAGTGCGCCCCCGAGAAGTCCAGCTATGAGTACGCGCGGGAGTCTCACCTCATACAGAATGGCGCGCTCGACGGAGTTCAAGCTATTTCCAGGGAGTAGGTCAGTCAGTGCAACATGACCCGCTCCAAAGCTGATCCCCAGACACAGGCAGATAACCAATGCGGTCAGTAGCCAGAGTGTGATGATGGCCACGCGGTTAGCGGATAACGGCCTATCTCGAAGTGCCATCGTCAGCTATCGTGAGCTTCTCAAAGTCTTGAGCATCAGGCTCACCAAAGACCTTTGGGTGGATCAATTTACCCATCAAGCGGGCCATATGCGCCAGGCGGATGCCTGGAATCACCAACTGCGATGGATCGATCCAGTAAACACGGTTATCGCGAACCGCGGGGAGAAACAGCCATTGTCCCCAGGCACCATGATGCCGTCCGCGCAGCGCGTCCCGGCCGTTGTCAGAGGAATCGATAATAACCTCGGGCCGGCGTTCGAGTATGGCCTCGAGCGATATTTGACGGTAAGGCGCGATCATGTCCCCGGCGACGTTCTCGCCGCCGGCAAGGCGTATCAGTCGATCGACGTGGGAGCCCGGTCCCGCAACATAGATGGGATCGCGTCCCACCACGAACACCACACGTTTCTTATCTAGATGCTTCGCCAGGCGCCCGACTTCGGCAATCTGGCCACGGATGCGCGCCGTGATGCGCTCCGCCGCAGTGCGGCGGTCGAATTTTTCGCCGAGTATTTTCAGGCTACGGAATACACCTTCGTATGTCGCACTGTCCAGAGCCATGACCTCAATACCCATTGCTCGCAAGCGCCTGTGGGCCGACATTGCGGCCTGGCTGTCGGCATTTAGCACAAGGTCGGCATCCAGAGTCAAAACCTGCTCGATGTTCGGATCGTTATAGCCGCCAACTACTGGAAGTCTAGCGATGGTTCCCGGCCAGGGGCCGAATTGTCCGATACCGACTACGCGATCTAGCAGTCCCAGAGCACCCAGCATCTCCCCGATTGCAGGCGATAGCACGATGATCCGCTCCGAAGTTTCATTGTCACTTGTAGAAGGTAGCGGCGCCTTCGAACACGCCGCCAGCGTCGCAGCCAAGCTGATGAGAATTGCGTACCTGATGTTCAAGGGTTATAGCCGATGCGTTGCGGTAGTCTCGCGTCTCCGTCGTGATGCCGGAAAGGCCTTGGACAGTTTGGAAGGACATGGATAGACACGCAAAGTGCAATTCTGCGACGGCGAACCCGTAAATATTCCAAGCGTTGTGGATATCCAACTCTCTTTAAATATTGTGAGCGCATCGTTTCGTTCTGGTAACGGATGCGCGTTGTATCTGTCGCGAACGCATGTGCGCTCCTCACACCATAATCGAACGCTTCCTCGGGTGGAATTCATTTACGGCAAAGCGAACATGAGCCGAGTCTTGTAGGTATGCACTCGGAAGAAATCCCCCCGCCCACCGCTTTGCGTCGGTCGGCCCCCCTTTAGGAAAGGGAGCGAGTGTTGCGCGCTGCGCAGCCGAGCGGGGGATTTTTAATGAGCTTAAGCCGATACGGAAGGAGCCTCTCGCCTCAGACGCGAGGATGCCTAGCCTCTTGACGAATGTTTCGACGTATGTGCCGGCCTCCCTCCTTCATTGTCGTCCAAGTCATTTTCAGATCGCATTTTTCCTAGTTTGGCAAAAGGTCATCAGATCTATATCGACCACCGGCGCTGCTGACGTAGCGCGGCACCCTGCGACGGAGCAGCGCCATGCGCGCCTGCCATTCGGCTTCGTTATCCATCTTCTCCAGCGGCCGCACCTCGCGGCCGACGAGCGTGGCGATAGGCACGCCGTCGCGGTACAGAATTCGGTTGGAGGCGAGCGCCGGCACGCGAGCGCCCGGCACGATGGTACCGACGAGATTCAGCGGATCGGCGGCGCTGACGGCGATCAACTCTCCCGCCTTGTCCCGCCGGTTGATCTCCCGCAACAGGCCGACCGCTTCTGGCTGCGCGAACTGCTCGCCGGCGAAGCCCTTAACGAAACGGCCACCGCGCACCTCACCACGCGCCTCCATGCGCCGGTACACGTACAGCAGATCGCGCCAGGGAGGCAGGCTGCTCTCGCGCTGCAGCAGCGCTCGGAACACCACTCCGTAACGGCGCAACAGGCATACCGCGACATATTCCGCCTTCTCCAGATCTGCGGCTGTCCAACGGCCAGAAGGATGCTGAACTGCGGCATTCGGCGCCACGAGCAGCGACCATCGTCCGGCATCCTCCACGCCGTAAAGCGCGCCTCGGCGTCGGCGGCGGAAGTCGATTGGTCGACGGCGGCTGGCGGGCAGCAGCAAGGCCCGCAGGCCCGCAAACGAATCCGAACTGATCAGGCCCGTGGCTGCCAATTCGGCCAGCGCCTGTTCTAGCTGCGTGCGGAGTAGACTGGTACCGTCCATGATCTCGTCGAAAAACAAGGCGCCTTGGCCCTCCAATCGCTCCAGTACGCGGCGAGCAGTACCGGAAAGCTTTATTTCCGCAGGCTTTTCGCGTCGCGCGCGCCAGTGACGAAGTCCTAGACGGCTGACGAACGCGATGGGCGTGCCGCGCACAGGCCCTGAAGTGTGCGATCGGCCGGACTTGCCGTTGCTTGCGGGCGGGCTAAGGCGCGCCCAGCGCACACGACCTGCCGCGCACAGGCTGTCCAACCAGGCGGGCTCGTAAACGCGCAGGCGCGCAGGCAGGATTTCCGCCTCCCAGCTACTTGCCGGACCTTCGAAACCTTCCAGCTGCGCCAAGACCTTAGCCAATGCCGTCTCGCCCTCGGCAACATCGTTGTGCTGATCGGCCCGCAGCACGGGCTTGATTCCCTGCCACTCGAATAGAAATCGCATCAGACAGGCCGGCGTGACCGGCTGTATTTCCTGACGCAGGCGCTTAAGGGTATAGCGATGGATGCGGGCCAATAGGCCGCGCTCGCACCACTCCGTTTCGAACGCGCCGGGCGTGAAGCGCCCGCGCATGGCGAATCCCTCAGTCTCTAAGGCCTGCAGCGCGACTTCGATCTTGTGCGCCTCAATGCCCAATGGTCTCGCCAACGCCGGCGCGGTCACCGGTCCTAGGCCTTGAAGACGCGCGCGGATCAGCTCGACCAATGCACTATCCCGGGTTACATCCGCAATCGTGTGCAGGGAGGCAGCGTCGATGTGCGGCTCAACCGGTGCGCCCGAGGATACCGCCTGCAGCAACGCAAGGCGCTCAGCGCAGACCCATAACGCTTGACCACCTCCGTGCGGCACAAGCACGGTCGCGCGGCGCGCGGCGCACAGTTCATCGAACCAGTTCCGCCAAATGCAAGCGGCCTCGCCGGCAGCGATAAATCCCAGCAACATGAGGGCGTCGTGCATCTCATCGGCGTTCGAGACCTCTGGCCAGGCTTGCGCGCGCACCTGTGCAATCGCATCGGGATCAAGCTGGCCGAGGCGCGCCGCGTCGTCCGGATCCACGAAGCTACGTGCCTGCACCATCCGCGTCCGGCGCTCCTCGGCCGGCGCGTCGTCGAGAAAAGCGTAAGGCCGCGCCGCCAGGATCTCCTGCGCCAATGGCGAGGGTCCCGCAAGATCGCGCACCGATACCTTGATCTCACCTCGCTCTAGGTGCTTGAGCATCGATTCCAGCCCCTCGATGTCCATGGCTTCGGACAGACAATCCTTCAGTGCCTGTTCGACCAGCGGGTGGTCAGGCAGCTCGCGCTTGCCCATGAGATTCTCTGCGCAAGCGAGTTGATCGGGAAAGATCACGGCGACCAGATCCTCCGCGTCCATGCGTTGGAGCTGCGGCGGCACGCGCCTGCCCGCGCGGTTGCGTCGCACCGCGAGCGCAATACTCGCCGCCCAGCGCCAGCGCGTGGCAAACAGCGGCACGTCCAGCACAGCTTGGATTAAAACGTCACGCACGGTCTTTGAATCCAGATAGTGCGCCACCTCATCCAATGGAAAGCTGTGCGTCGGCCCTAGGGATAACACGATGCTGTCTTCCAGCGCCGCCGCCTGCAGTTCGAAGTTGAACTTGCGGCAAAAGCGTTTGCGCAAAGCGAGTCCCCACGCGCGATTCAGGCGCGAGCCGAAAGGTGCGTGAATCACCAGATGCTGGTCGCCCGCCTCATCGAAGAAGCGTTCGAAGACAATCTGTTCCTGAGTGGGAAGCACGCCCAAGGCGGCGCGCGCGCCGGCAAGATAGCTGACGAGTTGCATGGCTGCGGTGCCAGAGAGCTTGACCTCGCGGATCAGCCAATCGGCAGTCTGCTCAAGGCCATCTTCTGCCAACCGCTGTTCGACCTCAGCCCGCAGCCTTGATACCGCCGCGCTCAGTTCACGGCTGCGCCCTGGCGCCTCGCCAAACCAAAAGGGGATGTTGGGCGGCTGACCCTTGGCGTCCTCGACGTAGACCTTGCCCGTCTCGACCTTGAGCACGCGATAAGAGGTATTGCCGAGTTGAAAGATATCGCCCGCGATGCTCTCGAAGGCAAAGTCCTCGTTCAGCGTGCCGATGGATTGATCTTCTGGCTGCAGTACCACGTCATAGTCGAACTGGTCAGGTATCGCACCGCCGTTCATAATAGCGGTCAGACGCGAGCCTTTGCGGGCGCGCAGGCGCCTGTTGACGCCGTCGCGGTGCAGCCACGCGGCGCGGCGGCCGCGCCGCG
>JAPSGG010000269.1 GCA_031177845.1 Chromatiales bacterium | reverse complement strand
GGAGGCTGATCGCCTGTCTAATTTTTCCTGTCACTCCCGCGCCGGCGGGGAACAGTGAGTCGCGACTCGCGAACTCATGGTCGTAGTGGATCTCCGCTCCTCGCCTTCGCGGAGACAAGCTTTGCGGGAATGAAAGCGTGCATACGGTTCTTCAACATCCTGCTAGTGCTGCCTGGCCGCTAAAGCGTCCGCCAGCAGTCCGTACAGACCGCCGAAGCCGCCGTTGCTCATGATCAGCACGTGATCGCCAGCGGCAAGTTCGGAGCTTAACGTGTCTACGATCGCCCGCACCGAACCGAACACCTGTGCTTTAGCACCAAGCGCCGCAGTGATTTCCTCCACTGACCAGCTAAGGTTTGGCGGCTGGTAGACAACGACACGATCGGCATCATTCAGCGCCGCGGCCAGTTCGTCCTTATGCACGCCCATGCGCATGGTGTTGGATCGCGGCTCGAGCACAGCGATCAGACGCTCGTTGCCCACACGTGCGCGCAGCGCGCCGAGCGTTACACGAATTGCCGTAGGGTGATGGGCAAAGTCGTCGTAGAGCGTGATCCCATCATATCGGCCCCTGACCTCGAGGCGCCGCTTCACGCCCTTGAACTGCGCCAGCGCTTTGATGCCGGTTGCCACCGGCACGCCCGCGTGATGGGCAGCCGCCAAAGCCGCGAGCGCGTTCGCGACGTTGTGCGAACCTAGCAGCGCCCACTGCACCTTGCCCGCCGGGGTACCCCCTTGGTATAGCTCAAAGCGGGACCCATCGGCACTGATCAGGCGGGCCCTCCAGTTCATATGCGCGCTCTCCAGTCCGAACGACTGCCGCGGCGTCCAGCATCCCATAGCTAACGTCTCACGCAGGTTCTCATCCTCGCCGTTACATAGGATTAAACCCTCGCCCGGCACGGTGCGCACCAGATGATGGAACTGGCGCTTGATCGCGTTCAAATCTTCGAAGATATCCGCATGGTCGAATTCGAGATTGTTCAGGATCAGCGTGCGCGGCCGGTAATGCACAAACTTGGATCGCTTATCGAAAAACGCGGTGTCGTACTCATCGGCCTCCACCACGAAGAACGGGCCACCGCCCAAGCGCGCGGAGACCCCGAAGTTGGCCGCCACGCCCCCGATCAAGAACCCCGGGGTGAGCCCCGCAAATTCAAGTATCCAGGCGAGAATGCTAGTAGTCGTGGTCTTGCCGTGCGTGCCCGCCACCGCCAATACCCGGCGGTCGCGCAGCACGTGCTCGCTCAGCCAGTGGGGGCCGGAGGCGTAGGGGAGATTCCGGTTGAGCATATACTCGACCACCGGCTGTCCGCGGGACATGACATTGCCGACTACCACCAGATCGGGTGCCGGCTCCAGGTGCCGCGGATCATAGCCCTCGCAAAGCGTGATGCTGGAAGACGAGAGCTGGGTGCTCATCGGAGGATAGACGTTGGCGTCGGATCCCGACACCTCGTGACCCGCTTGTTTGGCAAGCACGGCAATCCCACCCATGAAGGTGCCGCACACGCCGAGGATATGGATGCGCATCAGTTGAGCCCGGTGGGTGCAAAGACTGACTCGATCACGGCCGAGCTGACAACGACGTAACCGAACCCTACCAGCATGCCAACCAGCAGCCCGCTAGAAAGCGCATGGCGATAGATGTGCCCGTATACCACCAGCAGCCACGCAAAGATCAGCAGATAGATGAATAGCGTCGGCTGATCCACGCCGCCGGAAGGGGCAGACCTGAGCAAGCTATAGACGAGCGGCAGCGCCAGCATTCCGATGATCGCGCCCGTGCCGGCTAGCGCGCTGACCGTCTGCGCATAGCGCTCGGGGTGCCGGCTTAGCTGCAGGGCAGCCCATGTGTACGCGAGCAGCAGCGCAATCTCCAGGATCGCCTGCAAGACGCCCAGGCCGAAGCCATACAGCGGCAAGGCAATCAGCGCGGTTATCAGCATATAGGCGCCCAGTGTGATGCCCAGTAACGATGTCGAAGCCGGCAGGTCCTGGGGATTCGCGTTGAGCAGACATAGGCTGACAAAGGGCTTGATCAGCGCATACACGACGTCATCAGCGGCTGAATTGGCCATTGAGGAAGGATAGCACGCTGCGCCAAAGTTCCCCCTCCCAACTACGGCGGCTCCGGCTCATCGCGCCTAGCAAAGCCAGTCAGGCCACGCTTGGAGGGCGCCGCCAGCCAGGCGCGCAGCAGGGCGATCTCTTGCGTTTCCGGCAGGCCATCCAGGGAACAGCCCTTGCGCAGTGCGCGAAATGCGGTTTCCAGCGCGCGGTACCGGTCACCCGTGATGCCTGCGCGCCGTAAACCCACCGCGTTGAGCCGGTAGTGGCGCGCCGGCTCGCCGGCGACCAGGCTGAACGGTAGCACATCCTTGCGCAGCCCCGTGTTCCCGCCCACCATGGCAAACGCCCCGATGCGCACGAACTGATGGACGGGCACTAGCCCGCCCAGCATCGCGCGCTCCCCGATCTGAACGTGGCCTGCCAGCGTCGCGGCGTTAGTCAGCGTAACGTGGTCGGCGATCTGGCAATCGTGGGCGACATGCGTATAGGCCATGAGATAGCAGCGCGAACCGATCCTTGTCGGTCGATCTATCCTGGTGGCGCGGTGAATGGTGACGTACTCGCGAAATACGTTGTCGTCGCCGATCTCGAGCCAGGTCTCTGTGCCCGCGAAGCTCACGTCCTGTGGTTCACCGCCCAGCACCGCGTGGGGATAGATCCGATTCCCTCGGCCCATGCGCACGAAGGAATGTATAACCGCGTGCGCACCTACGCTCGTTCCCGGGCCGAGCTCCACGTGGTCTTCGATGACGGCGTAAGCGCCGATGCTGACGCCCTCCGCGAACCTTGCGCCGGCCGCCACCGACGCAGTTTCATGCACGCGGCTCACGCTGTTCGGAACTCGCCGGCTTGCGCCCTGATCAAGACCGACCCTCCAGGAATTGCAGCAGTTCTCGATGAAACCGCTGCCGGGCTTCCAGATGGGGGACATGCCCCACCTTGTCCAATTCGACGAGCCTCGCGTCCTGAAGCGCGGCGGCCGTTTCCTTGCCAAGCTGCGGGTACTGGCCCAGGGTCGCTAGCACCTCCGACGGCACATCAGCGCGGCCCAACGTAGTCCTATCCTCCTGCCCGATGATCAATAGCGCCGGTGTCCCGATCTCGGGAAATTCATACACCACCGGCTGGGTATACACCATCTGGTAAGTCAGGGCCGACGCCCATGCCAGACGCGGATATTCTCCGCTTAGTGTCCAACGGTAGTGCACTTGGACATAGTCTTTGTACTCGTCCTTCCACTTCGCATAGTAGGTCTTGTGATAGGCGCGGATGCCCTGCTCGGTATATCCGAGCACCTCTTGATAGATCTCTTCCATGGTCTTGTACGGCACCTCGAGTCGATAGTCCTCCAGACCGATGGGATTCTCCAGGACCAGTTGGGTCGTCGCCGATGGATACATCAGCGCGAAACGCGCGGCCAGCATCCCACCCATCGAGTGTCCCACCACCGCGACCTCATTGACCTCTAAATGGTCGAGCAGTCGTTTGGTGTTATGCGCCAGCAGATGAAAAGTGTAGTAGATGTCCGGCTTGGAAGATTTACCAAAGCCGACCTGGTCTGGAACGACGACCCTGAACCCGTGCTCCGAGAGAAAGCGAAT
>JAPSGG010000268.1 GCA_031177845.1 Chromatiales bacterium | reverse complement strand
ATTCGCGTGCCTCGTGGCAAGGTTCTCGGTGGAACGAGTTCGCTCAATTTCATGCTGTATATGCGCGGCCATCGCAGGGATTACGATCGATGGGCCGAGCTCGGAAACGAGGGCTGGGGCTGGCAGGACGTACTGCCGTACTTTCGGAGGGCGCAACACCAGGAGCGGGGTCCTTCGGCATATCACGGCGTAGGGGGACCGCTGAACGTAGCAGATCTACGTCAGAGGAATCCACTCACGGTGGCGTTCGTGGAGGCCGGCGCCGAGCTCGGTCTCCCCTGTTGCGAGGACTTCAATCGTGGCGAGCCCTACGGAGTCGGCTTCTCTCAGGTGACCATCAAGAACGGGAGACGTCACAGCACGGCAACCGCCTATCTCGATCCCGTGAAACGGCGTGGGAATCTGGAGATCCGGACCGGAGCCCATGCCACACGGCTGCTTCTACAGGGTCGGAGAGCCATCGGCGTCGAATATCTCCGGCAGGGCCGACAGGAGACCGTGTCGGCGCGACGGGAGATAATCCTTGCTGCCGGCTCTATCGACACACCGAAGCTGCTCATGCTGTTCGGCATTGGGCCCGCGGATCACCTCGCCCAACTCGGCATTCCGGTTTTCCATAAGCTGCCGGGCGTCGGCTCCAATCTGCAGGATCATCCCTTAATGCTTCTCCTGTACGAGTGTACCAAGCGGGTGTCGATGGCCTCCCTGGGGACGCTCCCGAATCTACTCCGTTACTTCTGCTTTCGACGTGGGGTGTTCGCCAACCCCGTCGCCAACGAGGTGGCCGCGTTCGTCAATACGCAGGGAGATACCCGCATCGCCAACCTGCAGATCCTGTTCGCCTATGCCTATGTGGGAATGGAGCCGCCACCGCCGAGCGACGGCTTTACGATCGCGTGCAGTCTTCTCTATCCGCGCAGCCGCGGACACATCCGTCTGAGATCCGCCGATCCGCTTGATCCGCCTCGGATCCAACCGAACTACCTCGATGACTTGGACGACATGCAGATTATGATCGAGGGGGTGAAAATCTGCCGTCGCATGGCTCAGACCAGTGCCTTTGATCCCTTCCGCGGAAGGGAAATCGCCCCGGGAGCGAGCTTGCAGAGCGATGCCGAGATCACGCAGGGGATCCAGGACTGGCTCGACACGACTTGCCACCCGGTTGGGACATGCCGGATGGGGAACGATCAGTTGGCGGTCGTCGACAGCCATCTGCGAGTGCGGGGGCTTGCCGGCTTGAGGATCGTGGACGGGTCGATCATGCCGGAAATCGTTGGCGCGAACACGAATGCGTCGATCATCATGATCGCCGAGAAAGCTGCTGATCTGATCCGGAACGATCCGCACTTGCGCTAACGGTGCCATTGTCGCTGGAGCAACTGCGAGGTTAATGCGCCCGACGGCAGGCTTCTACACGATCCAGCAGATGGGCATGACCTCGGCAAACTGTCCAAAGCAGCTCCGATTCGATCACTCGCCCCGACTTGCTGGCCATTGCGATTTCAAGAACATGTTGTCCAAATCCATCTTGCCTTTCCTATGAATGGGTCTAAATACTAAATATCCGTCAGCAGTCACATAGACATTTGGCCTTGAACCTCACACCTGAGAGGCATCGGTGCTACGTCATGTCTGTATTTTTTGCCTCCCGTCTGCCGCTCATCTTCTTGGTAGTGTTGTCCTTCGCAGCATCCGGATTCCGGGCGCCTGCCAACCAGAATCACCAGCACGGCACAGGAGATCCGGAGCAGCTTGGCTCCATCGAGTTCGCCAACTCCTGTGCTGTCGATGTGCAGGCACAGTTTGCGCGGGCCATGGCGATGCTGCATTCCTTCTGGTACGAAGAGGCTGGGCGCCAGTTCCACGAAGTCGCAGAGAAAGGCCCCAAGTGCGCGATCGCCTGGTGGGGCGTGGCGATGAGCCACTGGCAGCCCCTGTGGGAGCCGCGCGGCCCGAATCCGGAATCGTTTCAGAAAGGGCTAGCGGCCATCCACAAGGCCCGTGAGCTTGGCGGCACTGACCAGGAGCGCGCCCTCATCGCCGCTTTGGAAAAGTTTTACGTCAACGCTAACACGATTGATCACCGCGATCGGGTGCTCGCCTATGAAAAGGCGATGGAAGGGCTGCACGCGCGCTATCCGAAGGACACAGAGGCGCGTGCCCTTTATGCGCTTGCGCTGCTGGCCAGCGCGACGTCGTTGCCGCCGGACAAGAATTACCAGCGTCAGAGGAAAGCCGGCGAGCTACTGATGCCGGTCTTCCGCAGCCGGCCGGACCACCCCGGAGCGGCGCATTACATCATTCACGCTTACGACTACCCGCCGCTGGCGTCGGGCGCGTTGGAAGCGGCACGCCGTTATGCCAGGATTGCGTCCGACTCGCCGCATGCGCAGCATATGCCTTCGCACATTTTCACCCGGCTGGGACTCTGGGATGAATCCATTACATCCAACCGCAACGTCATCCGCGTTGCTCGCAAGTACGGGATTGTGGGTGAGGAATTGCACGCGATGGATTACCTGGTCTTCGCCCACCTGCAGAAGGGTGAGGACGAACAGGCGCATCAGGTCATTCGGGAGATGCCGGAGCCCGAGTCGGACACGCCCCTGTATTTCGCGAGTATTCATGCGCACGCCGCCATCCCGGCGCGATACGCGGTGGAGCGCCGTCAGTGGAGCGAGGCGGCCCGGCTGCCTGAGCCCAAGAATTTCCCCGGTGGCCGCTATGCCTGGGCGGATGCGGCGATCAGCTTTGTCCGCGCGTTGGGCGCGGCGCGCACAGGCAGGGTGGAGCTGGCGCGCTATGAAGTTGAGAAGATCACCTCGTTTCAGGACATGCTGCAGCAGCACAAAGAGGACTACTGGGCCACCCAAGTGGACATCCAGCGCCGCGCTGCTGAGGCATGGCTGGCGTTTGCGGACGGCAGGCGCGAGCACGCGCTGGAGTTAATGCGCTCCGCAGCCGCGTTGGAGGACACCACTGACAAGCACCCGGTGACACCGGGCCAGATCGTGCCCGCACACGATCTGCTCGGTCAGATGTTCCTGGAGCTGAGGCGACCGGACGAGGCGCTAGCGGAATTTACCAACGTGCTGCAGGCAGAGCCGAATCGGTTCGGCGCGTTGTATGGCGCCGCGCGTGCGGCCGAGCTGGCCGGCAGATTCGACATTGCACAGCGGCTGTACGCACAATTGGTGGATGTTGCGCATAACAGTAAACGTGAGGAGGTACGACAAGCGCGCGCCTTTTTGACTCGATCACAAGAACGGAGACCAAGACAGTGACTGGTACGCAGTAGCTCTAAATCGTTTACTGGTGCCACCACTCTTGGGAACAACGAGCATATCAACGCATGCGCCTGAACAGTTGATGCAGGCCTTGCGTAGAGGTGATGCGGGGCTGTTCCGCAGTTGAAAAAGCGGGCTGCAGCATAATAGCGGTGAAGCATGACTACTCAGGAGCGAGAACATGCACGGATCGCTTGGGGCAAAATCGCACCAGGCTATGACAAGGCCAATACGCCCGCGCAGATGAGGATTGCGAACGAGGGACTCCATCGTGCCGGCCTCCGAGCGGGCATGCAGTTTCTGGACGTGACCTTCCGGGAGATCACTCATTACGGCTCGCCCAGGCCCGCGCTTGCATCGGCAGCTGAGAGCTAGCGCTAGGCTGCGGTATT